>JAQXHG010000001.1 GCA_029007115.1 bacterium
TTTGCTGATAGACTTGAATATATTATGAGTCATGCTGAGATTAAACCAGGAGCACGTGAAGTAATTAATAAACTTCATGATGAAGGCAATAAAATAATAATTATTTCTTTTAGAAAAGGTAAATATCTTAGTGATCCAACAAATCTTACTAAAGAATGGCTAGATAGACATAATTTACATTATGATAAGATATATACAGATACTGGTAGTAAGGTTGATGAATGCCTTGAAAATAATGTAAAATTATTTATTGATGATAAAGAATCACATTGTGAAGAGGTAAGCAATGCTGGAATAGATGTAATACTTTTTACAAATGCATATAATCATGATGAAAATAGATTTGTAAGAAAAGATAATTGGGATGATATATATAAATATATAAAGGAGAAATATAATGGATGAGAGGATTGTAACAAATCATGAGTTAGAAGCAGATACTTTTGAAAAAAATATTAGACCTGATTCATTTGATGAGTATATTGGACAAACTGATGTTAAAGAAAATATTAAAGTATTTGTTAAAGCAGCAAAATTAAGAGAAACTAATCTTGATCATGTTTTGTTATATGGTCCTCCAGGACTAGGTAAAACAACACTTGCTCATATAATAGCAAATGAACTTGGTAGTAACATAAAGACAGCTAGTGGACCTACGATTGAAAAAAGTGGTGATTTAGCAGCAATACTATCTACCTTAGAACCAAATGATGTATTATTTATAGATGAAATACATAGAATGCCAAGATATATAGAAGAAATATTATATAGTGCAATGGAAGATTTTAAACTAGATATTATAATTGGTGGGGATGGGCAAAGTAGAAATATTAAAATAGATTTACCTCCATTTACATTAGTTGGTGCAACTACAAGAGCAGGTGATTTATCAAGCCCTCTTAGAGATAGATTTGGTATTGTATGTAAACTTGAATTTTATAGTGATGAAGAACTATCTTTAATAGTAAAAAGAACTGCTAGAGTAATAGATGTTGGTATTGATGATGATGCTGCATATGAAATTGCTATTAGAAGTAGAAAAACTCCTCGTATAGCTAATAGATTACTTAAAAGAGTTAGCGATTTTGCACTTGTTGAGGGTAGTGGAAACATTGATATTAAAATAGTAAAAGAATCTTTAAAAAGACTTAAAATAGATGAAACTGGTCTTGATAGTACGGACATTGAATATTTAATGAGTATAGTTAATAAATTTAATGGTGGCCCAGTTGGTATTGAGTCAATTGCATCTTCTATTGGAGAAGAAGCAACGACTATTGAAGATGTAATAGAACCATTCTTATTGCAAGAAGGGTATGTTAAGAGAACTAGTAGAGGAAGGATAGTTACTGAAAAGACTTATAAATTACTAAATATTGATAGTAAAAATACTAATTATAATCAGAAAACTATATTTGATTATGTAGAATAAGGAAAAAAGATGGAAAAATATAATAAAGAAGAATTTGATAATTATTTAAAAATTGGTATTAATAGAGCTAAAAACTCATTAAACCATTTTTTTGAATTGTTAGAAATAGATCCTGAATTATTTAATCATCTTTTTGATATAGAAATAATAATTGATTATGATAATAAAGTAATTAAAAGAAGAATAATAGATGGAAAGTTAAGAGATGAAGAGTTTGCTATATATTCAAGTGCAGATAATAATACCGATGATAAAATATACATTTCTAAAGACTATATTAGAGCTTTATTACTTGATTTAAAAGATAACTATATTAGTAGACAAGATGTAATTAATGATATAGCACTTACTATTGTTCATGAAATATTACATAGAAATAGAACTATTATACTTGATAAAACATTAAAATATGATGATATCCCTTATTATGACAAATATAATGAGTTATTTAAGAATCATGATATAGAGATGTATAAAAAATTACTTGATGATACTATTAGTAGTGGGTTTTATAATTATTTTGATAGATATATACCAATAAAAGCAACTATAAAAGAAAATAATAAATATGATGTATTAGCATATGATAAAATTAATGATATATTTTGTTTATATAAAGAACAATCATTTGGACTTGATAGTGATAAACCTTTGACTCTTTTAAAAATAGGTTTAGAACTTAATACTATTCATATAATTCATGATATAGATGAAAGAATTCCTTATAAAAATGGTCCATATGAGGAAGAATACTATGCTCATTCTATCGCATATTATCATCAATCTAATTTAAATGAATCAAAAGAAGATAGAGATATTAGGCTTAAAAATCTTATATTTTTAGAAGAAAGTTTAGTAGAGATAATTGCTAAATTTATTATTTATTCTAGAAAAATGAATAGTCTTGATATAGAAGATTTTTATAATAAAATTATTAATGATGAAGATATAGACGATAATGAAAAACTAGCAGTAACTATGTTATATAAAATGGGTTTATCAACTGTTAAATGGTTTGTTCTTTCAAGCTATGAAGATGAGTATGATGACAAATTATATAAAGTGTTTAAAGAAAAATATAATGCTTTATTAGAACATTTTAAAAATATTATGATAAATTCAAAAGATTATGATAAAAGTATTGCTGATGCAAATGAGATAATAAATGAAAAACTTCGTTAAAAAAATACTTTTCTATTTAGAAAAGTATTTATTTTTTATATAATTCTTTTTTATATTCAGATATTATATTATTCATAATAGTTACATAATCTTCATTTGCATTTTTTTCATCATCATTTAAAGTAAATAAATTGTTTATTTCAATTGCAATTAAAGAGTAGTCCGTAATTAGTTTTTGTTGTCTTTCAGTGAATTCATCACCTTCTAAATAAAATAAATATTGTATAGATTTATTTGATATCATTTTATTAGCATCAGAATATGCTTTATCTATTTGTTGATTATCACTATCAAGTGATATTATATTAATATTATATTTAGTCAAATAATTAAATACATCATTTGTTGTAAGTAAAGTATTATAATTACCATTTTTACCAATGTTATAAAGTTGAACATCTAATTCAGATACTTTTTCATTTAATTCTTTATAATGTTCTTCTATGTCTTCTTTTACATATGCATTATCATTATAATCTATAAGACTTGATTTGATATTACTACATAACATTAGGTAATTTGATGGATCTAACCATATACTTGATATATCTCCTTCACTAGTCATACTTTTAGTAGCATCTATTAGTTGTAAGTTACCATTTTTATTAAGTAAATCTCTTGCTAAATATGCTTCATTTGCAAGTCCAGAATAGATAAATGTAGTACCTTTTGCATATTCATCTTTTTTCTTTTGCGTAACTTCGTATGTATTATCACTTCCCATAGGGTATACACTTTCAATTTTTGCATGATCAGAGTATAATTCTTTAGTTGCATATTCAATTGGATACATGGTAGTATATAAATATTCATCATTAAAATTATAATCCCATTCACATCCACTCACTAATAAACATAAACATAAAATTGTAATAATCTTTTTCATTTATTCTTCACCTCTAATTACTGGGTCATAGCCAATCTTGCCAAAAGGATGACACCTAAGTATTCTTTTTATTCCTTTAAAAATTCCTTTCAAACCATATATCTCTAAACATTCTTTCATATAACTACTACAAGTAGGAGTAAATCTACACATATTATGAGAATGTAAAGGAGTTATTTGATATATATCAATCAATTTTATTAATAACTTTTTCATATATATTATTATATAATATTATGTACTAAAAATAAATATCTTCTTTTTATTTTATTTTTATATTGAATAAAGACATTTATTTATAAATTTGATATAATAAAATAGTGATAAGTATGAAAAATATATATAAAAATTATGGAATTGTTATTGAAAATGAAAAATTATTAGATATTGCGTTAACTCATTCTAGTTTTGCTAATGAACATAATCTTGAAAGTTATGAAAGACTTGAATATTTAGGTGATGCTACATTAGAAATAGTATGTAGTGAATATTTATATAAAAATACTACATTAGAAGAAGGACAAATGAGTAGACTTAGAAGTTTATATGTTTGTGAAAATGCATTATATGAATATTCTAAAGATATCAATTTAAGTAAATATATTAAGTTAGGCAATGGAATAAATCAAGCTAATAAAACTATTATTGCCGATGTATTTGAAGCTACTATGGCTGTTATTTATTTAGAAAAAGGATTAGATGGTGTTAGAACTATATTTAATAATTTAATTGTGCCATATATTGAACGTAAGGAAGACTTTTTAATGGATTATAAGACTTTGCTTCAAGAAAGTGTTCAAACTGTTAGAAAAAGTGTTACTTATAATTTAATAGATGAGAGTGGCCCTGCCCACCATAAGACATTTAAAGTTGAAGTTGTAATTGATGGGCTTGTATATGGAGTAGGTATAGGATTAAGTAAAAAAGAAGCTGAACAAAATGCTGCTAAAGAAGCATATATGAAAAGAGCATAAATTTTATGCTCTTTTATTGATTAAGAAATTCTAAATATAACTCTTTATTAAAATTATGTTCTTCACTATCTTTACTAAGTAATTCATCAGTACTAATCATAAAGAAATTATAATTATTGTTTTTATTTATTTCATCATCATCCCATGTAACATCTATATGCCTCCATTTATCTCCAAAATAAATAGCGTTCCATATGTGATTTTCACTTGAGACTTTGAAATTTGGAATATTAAGTTCATCTAAGAATAATGCAAATAAATCAGTATAGCCACTACATATTGCTTTTTTTGTATTTAAAGCACCATATGCAGTTGCAGAAGTAGATCTTAAATCTGTATTTTTATATTCTTCATCATAAGTAAGTAAATTTAGTATATAATTATGTATTCTCATAATATCTTGTACTTTTATATTATCTTTATTTATATTAAATGATTTTAATATTTCAGATATTTTCATTTTTAAAACTAATATTTCTTCATTTGTATATAATTTTTCTATTGTAAGTTTTATTTCTCCTAATTGAGATATACTAGTATTATATTTTAAATATTGATTAAATGTGCTTACATAATTATTTATAACATTTATATATTCATTATTATCTGCTAGCAATAATACATCATCAAAGCAATCAGTATATTCATCAGGACAATAAAATGTAAAATCAGTCCATCCATTATTTAAAACCGTATAATAAAGTTTTTTTAAATCATCCATATTTTTGGGTTCAAAATCATTAGTAGGTTCAACTGTTAAAAAATCAAAATTTCTATTATTAGAGATAGTGGATGGAATGCTTACTTTTTTAGGAGTAACCATATTTTTAATTATTATATATTTTTCTTTATATAAATCAAAGTTTTGAATTACTATAGTAAAGCATATAGCAATTATTAATAAAGATAGTATACTTATTAACATTCTTGTTTTTTTCATAATTATCACTAATTTAATTCTATAATAAAAAATATAAAAAGACAATTAAAAAAGTAGTACTTGACTACTTATTTATTTAGAATTTACGATTTTATTTAATCTTGTCTTATATCTATCTCTAGTATTAGCTTTAATAACTCCCTTAGATGCTGCGATATCTATTCTTTTATTAGCATTTAATTGTAAAGCTGCTGCTTCTTCTTTAGTAGCTGCTTTCTTAACTTTTTTAATAGCAGTTTTCATAGATTGCTTAACATCATTATTAAGTAATGTTTCTTTTTCAGTAATTAATACTCTTGTTTTAGCACTTTTAATATTAGGCATGATTCCACCTCCCTTAAGACTTATTTAATGATAGCAAATAAATTTAAAAAAATCAATCATAAAACAAGTATTTCGACATTTTTTTGAGTTTTTATTATATATAGTTATTGTAAGGAGATGATATAATGCGAAAATCTATAGTTAAGGATAGAGTATTTAAAATAATAATAATTTTTTGTTTACTTATATTTTTTATATATGGATATTTTACACTTGTAAATAGGACTGATTTTAATGATTTTTTGGTTTTTAGTATAAATAATAGATTTAAAAATAATAATGAAAGTATAGTTTCTAAGATGATTTATAGTTCACTTAATAAAATAGTTAGTTTTAATGATAATATTATTAAAAATGAAATTGATCCAATAATAGAAAATATAGTAAGTGAAAATATAATAGATAAAAATGAGACTATATATAAGACAGAACCAATAATTTATATTTATAATACGCATGATACTGAAAGTTATTATCTACCATTTGTAAGTGATTATTCAATAAAGCCAACTGTTAAATTAGCATCTTATATATTAAAGGATCATTTAAATGATTTTAATATTTCATCTTATGTAGAGACTAAAACTATAAGTTCATATCTTAAGAAAAATAATTTAGGATATTTAGGAAGTTATGAAGCAAGTAGATATTATATGAAAGAAGCATCTAAAGAATATAATTTTAAAATATATATAGACATTCACAGGGATTCCTTAAAATATGATAAAACTTTATATAAAAAAGATAATAAAAAATATGCTAAAGTATTATTTGTTTTAGCTAAAAAAAATAAAAATTATAAATATAATTTAAAATTTATTAATTATATAAATAATAAATTAAATAAAAATTATAATGGTCTTAGTAGAGGTATATTAGAAAGAAATGATGTCATTTTTAATCAAGATATATCTAAAAATGCAATTCTTCTTGAACTTGGAGGGGTAGATAATACTATTGAAGAGATTAATAACACTTTATATGTTATTGCTAGTGTATTAAATGAATATATAAACGAAGGGATGATTAATGAATAAAAATAAAAAAAGAAATATTATTGTGAAATTATTTATGCTAATTTTTATATTTTTTTTAATAATATATTTATCTAAAGAAGCAGGATATTATGAATATAAAATGTATAATAAGACCAAGCTTACTCAAGAGGCAATTTTAAAGTTTGAAAATGATGTTAATGAAGGCAAAGATGTCTCGATTGAAGACTATGTAATTGATGATTATGTTGATTATACTAATACTTTTACAGATATTGGATATAATATTGGCGAGTTTATTGAAGGCGTTATGAATAAAGGAATAAAAAAAACACTAGATGTGTTTAGAAAACTATTCTACGAATAGCATAGATACTACTTTAGTATAAGTTCGAGTTAAAGGCCCACTTCCAAGTAATATTCCGCCAAAATAACGTATTACAACTATTAAAACATTATCAAGATTTTTTCTATGAATAATATCAATTAATCCTCTAGTAGTTCCAGATGGTTCTTTATCAGAATAATTTTTTTCATTACCTCCTATTTTAAAAGCATAAACTATATGTTTTGCTTTTTTATGTTCTTTTTTAAGGCTTGATATAATTTCATCAACTTCAATAGTAGAATCTATTTTATAAACTAGTCCGATAAATTTCGATTTTTTAATTTCTAAATAACTTTCATTTAATTTAATCATATTCAAATTATAAAATATTTTTAATAATTCTACAATAGATTATTTATAAATGTATGCTAAGTTTGACAAAACTATATAAATATGATATAATCTACTAAATTTTTTAGGGGGATAAATTATGGAAGAAAATAGTAAAAGACATAGTATTTTAGATGTAAGAAAATATCAATATATTAAAAGTATTCATAGGGCTAATTTACGAATATATTCAATTTTAGTAGATACTTTAGGATTATCTACAATACTAAGTGCAACCATAATTAATAATGAAATATTAAAAAGTATACTTAGTATTATAAGTGCTGTTGGATGTGCTAATTTTATTTGTAAAGCAAAAGAATCATATAACAAATGTTTAGAATGTGATAAAGAGTTAAAACGTATTAAAAAATAATTAATAGTATTTAAGAGGGGGATAATATAATGAATAATGATAATAAACATAAAATAAAAAAAATCAAAGAATGTGAAGAAATGATAAAATCACAAAAATCACTTGCTATTTATAATTCAATTTTTTGTGGAATGTGGAGTCTGTTTTGTGCTTTTGATGCAAGTGCGTTTTTGCATGATAAAAATATATTTTTATTATTACTTTCTATAATTTGTGGTAAATATGGTGCTAAGCACTATTTATATACGCTTGATGGTATAGATATCATTAGAGAAAATAAAGAAGAAATAAAAAGATTAAAGAAATAAAAATTAATTAAAAATGGGTTTTAATATGAATGAAAATAGATACAGAGTTAAACAAGTTATTAAATTTGAAGAATTAAAGAAAAATTCTGAAAATAAACTAGTGACAAAACAATTAGTTTCAGTATTTTCTGCAATATTTGCAACAATATCAACTTTTTATGCTGCACTATGTAATGTTCCACAAGCTTTATTTTGGACAGGATTATTTGGAATAATTTGTTATAATAATACTAAAAAAAGTAAATATTTTCAAAACAAAGTAAATTATTATAATTCTCAGATAAATAATTTAGAAAAAGATATATATTATTACAAAAGATAGTTAATTTTGGAGGAATCATGAAGCATATTATTGAAGAGATTGATAAAACAGAGGAATTAATTTTTAAAGAAAAACAAAGAAATAAAAATATAGCTATTAGTAGTGTTTTGTGGAGCTTTTTAACTGTTGAGTTAGGGTGTGAATATTTAAGTAATCCAAATGCTATAATTGGTTTATTTACTCTTTTAACTGGAGGACTTGGAGCTAAAACTTATTTAGGTTTTTTAGATAGTAAAGATGTTATACATAATTATGAAAAGCAATTAGAAAAATTAAGAAAATAATAATTATATTAGGGGGATTTGATGATAAATAGATATAGAATTATTTCATTAATTGAATATACATTTAACATATTAATGAGTATATTTTGTTTAATATCAACGATACTATGTATAGAATATGCTTATTTATCTTATATTAATAAATCTATGTTTTTATTATTAATTTCGATTGTTAATTGTATAATTGGTTCATTCTTTTATTTAAATATTAAAAAATCAAATAGAATAATATATAATTGTCATAGACAAATAAATAGTATAAAAAGAGGTGAAAATTATGCAAAGTATTGATATTTTAGATGTAGTAGTGTTAGAAGAAGATAAACATTATGTAGTTGTTTCAAAAGTAACTAGAAAGAATAAGAATTATTATCAACTTACTAATATTAATGATTCTCATGATACGATGATTTGCTATCAAGATAAAGATGAATTGGTAGAAGTTCATGATAAAGAGTTAATTGCTTTATTAATTCCACTATTTTTAAAAAATCTTAGTGATAAATTACAGGAGGAAGAGTTTTAATTATTAAGATAGTATGTTTTTAAATACTATCTTTTTATATAAAAAAGACTTTTAATTAAATATTTGATAAAATTAAATAGTTAGGAAGGAATAATTATGATAAAAGAAGAATTAAATGAAGTGCCTAAAAAACCCGGTTGTTATCAAATGTATAATAGTGATAACATTATTATTTATGTAGGTAAAGCTAAAAACTTATTTAATCGACTTCATAGTTATTTTACTGGAAGAGTAACTGGAAAAACTAAGAAGATGGTAAGTGAAATAAGTTATTTTAAGTATATAGTTACTGATAGTGAGACAGAGGCTTTTGTATTGGAACTTAATTTAATAAAAAAATATGATCCAAAATATAATATTTTATTAAGAGATGATAAAAGTTATCCATATATAGAATTTACAAATGAAAAATATCCAAGATTAATAGTTAAAAGAGAGATAAATGCAAATAAAAAGAATTCTAATTATTTTGGACCTTATCCTAATCAAACCGCAGCAAGAAAATTAGTCAATTTATTAAATAGATTATATCCATTAAAAAAATGTGATAGTATGCCAAAAAAGGTATGTCTTTATTATCATATTGGGGAATGTCTTGGATATTGTGAGAAAAAAGATATAGATATTAGTAAAATTAAGAATGAAATATTATCTATTTTAAATGGTAATGATAAATTATTAATACAAAAAATTAACGAAAAAATTAAGATTAATTCTGATAATTTAAATTTTGAAATATGTAGTGAATTAATGCAAGAATTGGAATATATAAAGCAAGTATTTAGTACTCAGAATGTAGAGCTAAATGATAATTCTAATAAAGATATATTTAATTATTATTATGACAAATCATATGTAAGTATTGTCGTTATGTTTATTAGGAATGGGAAATTAGTTGGTATAAATAATAAAATAATACCAGTAATTAATGAATTAAATGATACGCTAGAATATTATATAGTATCATTTTATAGAAAAAGTAACTTACTTCCAAAAGAGATTATTGTACCAAATAATTTAAACTTATCACTTTTAAATGAAGTTCTTGATGCTAAAGTAATAAGTGTTAGTAGAGGAGATAAAAAAAGATTATTTGATATGGCATATAATAATGCAAAATTATCTTATGAAAAAGAAATAAAATTAATCTATTCAAATGAAGAATTAACTACTATTGCTAATAATGAATTAAAAGAATTATTAAATTTAGATAAATTAAATGTAATAGAAGCATTTGATAATTCAAATCTATTTGGTACATTTAGTGTATCTGGAATGGTTTGTTTTATTGATGGAGTACCATCTAAAAAGAACTATCGTAAGTTTAAATTAAGTTTTGATAAAAATGATGATGTTGCCTCTATGAAAGAAGTTATTTATAGACGATATTTTAGAGTTTTAAAGGATAATTTGATTAAACCCGATTTAATAATTGTTGATGGTGGAATTAATCAAATAAATGCTTGTAAAAGCGTTTTAAATGATTTAAATCTAGATATAAAAGTTATTGGTGTTAAAAAAGATAATCATCATACTCCAGAAGCAGTAGTTGATGGAGATACATATTTGACAATTAATATTGATAAAAAATCAAATGTATTTAGATTACTTAGTAGAATTGATGAAGAAGTACATAGATTTACTATAAATTATCATAAAGAAATAAGAAGTAAAGGTAGTATTAGTAGTGCGCTTGATAATATTAGTGGCCTTGGGGATATAAGAAAGAAAAAATTAATTAAAAAGTATGGTTCAATTAATAAAATTAAATCAGCAAGTATTGATGAATTATCAGAAATTATACCTTATCAAGTTGCAGAAAATATACATTCTTATTTTGAAAACATTGATAAAGCAAACAAATAATTGACTTTTTGGTGAAATTATGTTATAATCTTGCCGTTGATTAAGGGGGGGTATTTTTATGTCAACAATAATAAATTTTTTAATATTTGGAGGTCCAGTTTTATCTACAGGATTACATTTATTTAAAAACAATATAGCAAAAAATATTATTGAAAGAGATGGTTTTGTAATTACTAAAGATAATAGATCTTTAAGTGAAAAAATAAGTACAATTATTAAAAATTATGCTTATGTTATCGTTCCAGTATATAACTTAGTAAAATCAGTGAGATTATTTATTAAAAATGATAAAGTTTATGCTAGTGAAAGAAGAAGTGATTTAGATAGCTGTGGAAGAATTAAAACAAAAGAAGAAACTATTAAAGAAGATAAAAAACCTAATGTAGCAAAGGTTGAAACTATTGAAGAAAAACCTACTATAAATAATAATATTGTTCCAGAAAAACTTAATACTGTTGCTGAGATTAATGAATTAATAAATCAAGTATCTAATAGTGATGATATATCTTTCTTATATCAAATAAAATTTACTTATAAATCAAGATCTATGATGTTAAGAGAAGAACATAAAAATAAAAGATTATCAGGTAAAGTAAAGGCATCTGAATTAAATGCATTAGCAGATAGAATAGATATTTATGATAGAGTTTTTATTGCTGCTAGAGATAGGCTTAAATATATTAAAAGCCAATCTATGAGTAAAAAATTACAATAATTAGGGGGAAAAATAATAATGAATTTTGATAAAAAATATTTGAGTCAATATATGAATTATTTAGTTGAACAATATAAATCATCAAGAGGAATAAAAGAAAATATAGATATAAATTCTCAAACGTTTAAATTAGATTTTTCTATTTGGCTTGAAGAACGTAATTTATTAGGTCATACATATGCTAATTTTATATGTAATATGGGAGTTACACCTTCTATAGAATCATCTAGCATAGAAATAGGAAAAGGACATTTAGATTCAATCGCATCTGATCTTAATATACCTATGATTACTCCTTATGTAGATAATATTAGTAGATCTGATGTTTTAAATGCTGGCTTTATTGTAAGCAATGCTACTCCAATTGCGGTGACACCATCTGGAAAAACATATAATTGTGGTGAATTTAGTTTTGCTAATAGGTATATAACTCAAAATCCTTATACCCCATATAAAATTAAAAATTTTGACCAACTACATAATAATGGTTTTAATATTACTGTTGGTGTTTATGGTAGTCAATATGATAAAGATATAGATGATAAAATTAGACAAATTGAAGAACTTAGCAAAAGATTATACGGAAGTGAATGTGAAACAAATTATGATACTTATAAAGATGGATATTTTTATTGTATATCAAGTAATAGACCTGTTTTAGTTCGCAAAAAGAAATTATATTAAGATAAGAATATGATAGTATATTATCATATGATAGTATTAATGCATTAAATTTTATTATTAGTTATTTTTCTAGTACTTTAGATAGATTAAATTCTGATTCAATTAATGGTAAATTAAATGATAATTATTATAGAGAAAGAAAAGAATCATATGAAAAAGTATTATTTGCTTGTGAAGTAAAATTAGCGGCAATAAATAATAAAAGCAATTTATATACTGTAAAATGTGCAAAAGAGTATATTAAAACTAAAGGTTTAATTGATGAAATTAATCAATGTAATGATATAAATAGATTAGATGAGATAATTAATCAATCTAATAAATTAATAAATAATATTGTTACTACTATGCTTAGTGGTGTTAATAACGAAAATAACACTTATGAATTTATAATATATTTATATAAAGAAGTAATAAGAAAAGCTAATGATAGAACATGGGAATTAACATCAGAAGATATTAACCTAAGATATAGAAAATAATCTATATCTTTTTTATTGATTTTAATATTTAATTATTATAGAATTAATGTAGAGTAGGTGAAAGTTAATGGTAAATTATGAAACTTTTATGACAAGATATTCATCTTTAATTGTAGGTAAATTGGATAGTAAAAATTTTGATAGTTTAAAATCACATGTGAAAAATAATGTAATTAATGTAATTAGTTTTTATGGGTATAATGATATAGATGTTAATAAATGCACCGAAGGAGTAATGCTATACTTATTAAAGAATGTACCATGTGATGAAATATTAGAAGTAGGTTATGAAGATGCAATTGAAAATGCAGTTATTAGATATTATGAAAGATTTTGTTCTAATAAAGTAAAGAGTAATACTTCTGATGATTTAAAACCAATTAGTATTCAAAAAACAACAAATAATAATGAACAATTTAGTCAAAATGATAAAAAATTAATTATTAATTATATTAAAAATTTAATTTCTAATTATATGAGTATATTTAAAAATGGTACAAATATAAATAAATTATGTGAAGAAGTATATGAATTATTAGTATTTAATAAATACTCTTTAAGTTCTATTTTAACTTATAAATGTGATAATAAAATAATTGATTTTATTCGTGAAAGAATAGATTATGGAACAGTAGAGATTAATGATGATTTTAATGAATTAAGACAAATTGTTTTAAATACTACTCAAAAAATATTTTTATCAAAACAGAATTTACCATATAGTGATGTTGAATTTAGAATATTTAGTAATAAATCATATATGAGAGAACTTGAATTTAGAGTATCGCTAGCTTTATATAATGCAGGTTATAATAAAGAAAATGTAGATTATAGTAAAATAGATGATTACATTTTTGAAGAAATTAATAGATTAATGATAGAAGCAAGATCTGTAAGAAGGAAAGCTGATATAGAAAATAGGATTTTAAAAGCAAATTATAAAGCACAATATGAAAAAGAAAATCAAGAAGAGTTAGAAAGAAAAAGAAAAAAGAAAAGAATTATTATAGGTATTATTGTAGCAATATTTATTATTGATAATTTATCTTACAAGATAATACAATCATATAAGGAAGAAAAAGCTAAGAATGAAAAAAAAGAATCATATGAGTATTCAATAACTAATAAGCGTAAAAATGGGGCCTATACTTATGATAGTGAAAAAAATCAAATGACTATTTCAGAATATTATCATAATTCTCATAAGGAGGAAATTAATGGAATATCAAGGTAAAATAAGTGTTCTTGATGATGGAAAAGAATATGAAATTATTGATACATTAGAATATAATAATCAAATATATTT
Organism: bacterium; assembly: GCA_029007115.1. Classification (GTDB taxonomy): domain Bacteria; phylum Bacillota_I; class Bacilli_A; order RF39; family UBA660; genus CAG-1000. The sequence continues at coordinate 14,321 of JAQXHG010000001.1, forward strand.
ATTATTTAGTAATACTTTAAACATAGAAAAAATATGTATTAGAAAAATAGTTAATATAGAAAATGAAGAGTTTTTTGATTTTCTTGATGAAATAGAATTTCAAGAAGTTATTGAAAAATTTATTAAAAAAAATAAGAACTTATTTGAATAAGTCCTTTTTTCTTGATAGAATAAAGAGTATAATTAATTTGTGAGGTAGTCTATGAATAAAATAAGTTTATATCCAGCAGATATATATCAAGTAATAGATAAAAGTCTACTATCAGATATGGATAGACTTATTTTAAACATGCTTTATATGCCAATAATCGGTGGTAGTGCTATATCTTTATATTTAAAATTACAAGCAGAAACTAGAAATACCTTTATATCTCCTGAATTTACTCATCATCATTTAATGACTAGTATTTCTACTACACTTGATAATTTAAAAGAATCAAGGCTACGTTTAGAAGGTATTGGACTTTTAAAAACTTATGTTATGAAGGCAGAGGTAAATTCATATGTATATGAACTTTATAGTCCAGTATCAGCAAATGAATTTTTTGCTCATCCTATATTTAATATTGTACTTTATAATAATGTAGGTAAAGATGAATATAACAGACTTCTTAATTATTTTAAATTACCTAATATTCAATTAAAAGACTATGAAGATATAACTATGTCTTTTGATAGCGTATTTAAGATAAGAAATTATACTATGCTTGAAGCAAATAATGAAAATGTTGTTTCTAAGAATAAGTTATTATTAAAATATGAATTAGATTATGATTATGATTTATTAATTTCTTTATTACCAAAGGGAATGTTTAATGAAAGATGTTTAAATAAATCTATGCGTGAACTTATAACAAATTTATCATTTTTATACGATTTAGATCCAACAACAATGGCTGATTTAATAAAAGCATCTTTAAATGAAAAAGGCAATATAGTAAAAGAAGATTTGCGTAAAAACACTCGTAAATTCTATCAGTTTAATAATGATAATAGGCTTCCAAGTTTAATATTTAAGAGTCAACCTGAATATTTAAAGAGTGCGAGTGGTGATAATACTAAAAGAGGAAGAATTATTCGTGTATTTGAGAATAATTCTCCATATGAATTTTTAAAAGCTAAATATAAAGGTGCTAAACCAACTAATAGGGATATGCAAATATTAGAGGAATTACTTATTGATTTAAAATTAAATCCAGCAGTAGTAAATGTTTTAATTGATTATACATTAAAAACTAATAATAATAAGTTAATTAAATCTTATGTAGAAACAATTGCGGGACAATGGAAGAGAAGTGGAGTAGAAACAGCTAGTGAAGCTATGGAACTTGCTGAAAAAGAACATAAAAAGAAATATAAAAATGGTCAAATAACAAGTAAAAAAGCATCATTAATGCCTACTTGGTTTAATGAATCTATTAAATCAAGTGAAAATGATAGTGAAGAAGATATTGAATTTAAGAATTTAATAGAGGAGTTTAGAAAATATGATAAAAAGTAATAGTTTCGTTAAAAAGAGTAAAAAAGCTATTGAATCAGATTTAAGACGAGAATTTATCTTATCTTCCACTGATGAGGTATTTAAGAAACTTTGTAATCGCTTAAAATGCAGTGATGATATGCTTATGAGATATACTTCTAAACTAGAAACATGTGTTAGTGAACTTAAAAAATGTTCTAAGTGTAAAGGTATTTCATATTGTCAAAATGAAGTAGAGGGACATATTTATTATCCTAATGTAAGAGGCGATAATTTAGAGTTTGTATATAAACCATGTAAATATTATAAAGAAAATAAACCTACTAATAAGACTAATTTTTTTGAAACTCCAAAATCTTTAATGAATGCTAGTTTAAGTGATTTAATAACCGAAAAAGAAAGAAATAGTATATTAAAATATATAAAAGATTTCTTAAAGAAAAAGATGCATAATGAGCCTGTTAAGGGCTTATATTTGAGTGGTTCTTTTGGAAGTGGTAAATCATATTTGCTTAGTGCTTTATTAAATGAGCTTTCTAATAAAGGTTTTAAAACAGTTAATGTATATTATCCTTCATTATTAAAAAGATTGAAATTATCTTTTAATGAATATAACTATGATATAGTATTAGATGAAATAATGACTTGTGATATATTATTAATAGATGATATTGGAGCAGAAAATAATACTTCTTGGTCAAGAGATGAAGTATTAGGGACAATTTTACAATATAGAATGGATAATGAACTTACTACATTTTTTACATCTAATTATACAATAGATGAATTAGAAAGATTTTTAAGTGAAACTGCTAAGGGAAATGATGAAATAAAAGCTAGAAGAATAATTGAAAGAATTAAATATTTAACAGTAGAAGATAAATTAATCAGTGAAAATAAAAGAAAAAATAATATATAGATAGGGCCAAAATTGACATTTATATGTTTTTTTGATATAATATATGGCAATTAAGAGGGGGGAATTAATATGAAAACAATTTTCTTATTATATGTAGTTGCTCAATTAATAACTACTGCTTATGGTATTTGCATAATTGAAGCATTAAATCCTATTATTAAGGCACAATTACATAGTAAAGGTTATACAGAAAAAAATAAAAATAGTTTATATAAATATAATGAAGGTATTAAAAACTTTTTTAAAGGTTTTATTCCAGGTTATTATTTATTAGTTGCAGTAAATATGATTAAAGGTGATAATCCTATTGAAAGAGAAGTAAATAATAAAATTTCTAGTGGAGAGTATATTACTTATGAAGAAAAAAGGCTTATGAATGAGGCTAAATCTAATAATGTATCTCAAGTTAAAAATAATATAGAACCTAAAATTGAATTTGAAAAACCCGAAAAATATACTGCTAGAAAAATAGATAATACACTTTATGATACATGTATTACACCAGTTGAATATATTGTCAATGAAACAAGTAAAAATGATGATTTATCTTTAACACCTTTTAGTGATCCAGATAGAGTAATAGAACATGTGATGGTTAAAGAAAATGTAACAAATGAAGATATTGTTAAAGCAATAACTGAATTAAGTGAAGAAGAGTTAGATGCTTTAAGTACAACAATTATAAATTTAAAGCATATAAAAAGAAAAAATAATTCTACTTTATCTTTAAAAGATATTGCATAATTTATAGTTTTGTGATATCATGTATAACATAAATAATTAATTGGACAAGATTATTAAATGATTTAGCAAAGAGATTTAGTGGTTGGTGCAAACTAAAGTAAATATTTAATAATTACTACCAATTGTATGAGGCTAATAACCTACGAGTGGTTTTCGTTAAAAAACTAAATTAAGTTAAATAAAGGATGGTACCGTTGTTAATCAACTCCTTAGTATCATCTTTTTTTATTTATGAGGGGGAGTTAATATGTATAGAGATGTTATGAGTTTATCTAAGTTCTTATCAAGATATGTTCAAGTAAAAGGAGTAGATTTAAATCATGTAAAGCATGATGAAGTTAAATTTTTATTTCCTTTTTTAAAAAGAGCAACTTTTGATGAAATAAAGTATAATAAAGAATTAATTTATTCAGGCAAAGTTATATTAGTTAGTGATGGTAAAAAAACAATTCCATATTATGTTCCACAATTAGAAATGGATGTAGATTATGAATATGATGAGTTTGAAAGACAAAGTGCTTTAACTAATATAGTAGATGATAAATATTATGATTATTCATCTATGAGTGAATATGAATTAAGACAATTGTTAAGACGAAAGTTTAATTCAAAAAGAAATCAAAAAGAAGCTAAAAAAGAATTATTATCAAGAGGTATAGAACTAAAAAAAACACATAAAAAATAAGGGAGATAAGAAATGAAAGAAATTAAGAATGATGAAAGATTAAATATGTTAAATCATAGTTGTGCTCATTTGCTTGCACATGCAGTTAAACATTTATATAAAGATGCCAAGTTTTGGGTTGGTCCTGTAATTGATGATGGTTTTTATTATGATATAGATTTAGGAGATATAACTTTAAATGAAGAGGATTTACCTAAAATAGAAAAAGAAATGAAAAAAATATCTAAATCTAATAAATTAATCAAAAGAATAGAACTTTCTAAAGAAGAAGCGCTTGATATGTTTAAGGATGATGAGTATAAAATTGATTTAATTAGTAGGATGGATGAGGATAATACTATTATATCTGCATATCAACAAGAAGATTTTATTGATTTATGTAGGGGACCTCATGTATCATCAACTAAAGAAATCAAATATTTTAAATTATTAAAAGTTAGCGGTGCTTATTGGAAGGGCGATGCTAATAATAAAATTCTTCAAAGAATTTATGGAGTTTGTTTTGAAAGCGAAGAAGATTTAAATGAATATATGAATTTCTTAGAAGAAGCTAAAAAACGCGATCATAAAAAATTAGGAAAAGAATTGGGTCTTTTTATGATTAGCGAATATGGCCCAGGTTTTCCATTTTTCTTAAATAATGGTATGATCTTAAGAAATCAATTAGAAAATTTTTGGTATGAAGAACATACAAAAGAAGGATATGAATTTATTAAAACACCAATTATGTTAAATAAAGATTTATGGGAATTATCAGGACACTGGTATAATTATCGTGAAAATATGTATACTAGTGAAATAGATGATAAAACATTTGCAGTAAAACCTATGAATTGTCCTGGTGGTATGCTTGTATATAAAAATTCACTTCATTCTTATAAAGATTTACCACTTAGAGTAGGTGAGTTAGGGCAAGTGCATCGTCATGAAGCAAGTGGTGCTTTAAATGGGTTATTTAGAGTAAGAACATTCACTCAAGATGATGCTCATATATTTATGAGAGAAGATCAAATTGAAAGTGAAGTAGTTAGACTAATTAATTTCATTGATAGAATATATTCAGTTTTTGGACTTACTTATAGTATTGAATTATCCACAAGACCAGAAGAAAAATATATAGGTGATATTGAAATATGGAATAAATCTGAAAAAGCATTAGAAGATGCTTGTATAGCATCAGGTCATGAATGTAAAATTAATCCTGGAGATGGTGCGTTTTATGGACCAAAATTAGATTTCCATATTAAAGATTCTCTTGGCAGAGTATGGCAATGTGGAACTATTCAACTTGATATGAATTTACCAGAAAGATTTGATTTGACTTATATAGATAGTGATGGTAGTAAAAAAAGACCTGTAATGTTACATAGAGTTATTTATGGTTCAATTGAAAGATTTATTGGTATATTAATTGAACATTATGCTGGAGCATTTCCACTATGGTTATCTCCAAATCAAGTTAATATAATACCTGTAAATAATGAATATCATTTAGAATACGCAACTGAAATTAAAGAATTACTTAAAAAAAATAATATTAGAGTTACACTTGATAATAGAAATGAAAAATTAAGTTATAAGATGAGAGAAAGTGTAGTTAAAAAGATACCATATACTTTAATATTAGGAGATAAAGAAAGAGATAATAATACTATTAGTTATCGTATCTATGGAAGTGATAAAACTATAACTCTAAGTATTGATGAATTTATAAATATGTTAACTGATGAAATAAGAAATAAAAAAAGAAAGGAAAATTAATTTATGATTTTTAATGCTAAAGATTACAAAGATAATATCGCTTATTGTAAATATGTTTTTGAAAATAATGAAGGATTAGAATTAGGGCTTAAAACTCCTGCTGAAATACAATATGTTGCAAATCAATATGTAGATAGCGTAAATTCTTTAAGAGGATTTGCTGATGAAAGTGTTTATGAAGATGATGCTATGTTAGTTTCTGTAGCTCAAAAATCAATTAGAAAATTTGAAAGTATTAAAAAGAGATTTAAAAAACCTACTCAAGAAGATAGACAAGTGTATGAAGAATTAGAAAAAATTAAAGATAAACAACAAGAAATGATAGATGAAGAAATAGATATAAAATTAAAGAATGAAAAGAATGCTAATAGAAGAGGAAAACATAGTTTTGATGATGATTATGATGATTTTGGACTTGATGAATTTATAGAAGAAGATAAGGTAATTAGACGATAATCTGTTTGATTTAATGTAGATATAGTATTTGATGCAAATAAGGAAATATCGATAAAACTTGACATTTCCTTATTTTTATGTTATAATTTATACACAAATCATTAAGGGGGGTTTTGATGATTATGAAAGGTAGATTTATTTTAGATTATTTAGATGAGAATAATTTTAAGAAGTTAGAAAGAAGTTTAAAAAAATATAACATGGTTGCTTATAAAAAGTTAATGTTTGATTTTTATCCTAAATTAAGAAGTGGAGAATTTGTAGGAGAGTTAGTTTCTATTAATAAGCATGAACAAACTGAAACTTATGATTTAAGACTTCCAACTGATTCATTATTTGTTAAAGTTTATGGTGAAGTTAAATTAAACTATACAGTCTACAAACAAAGTAATACAGTTATGTTAAATAATTTAGAACCTAAAGATATTTTACTAGATGGTCATAGAAGTGAATTAACCGCTTATAAAGGAATCATGATATCTAAGGCAAATGCTGCTAAAGAGATGTTTAAAATAGACTTATTATGTAGATTAGAAGGTAGAGAATAATCTCTACTTTTTATAAAATAAAGGAAATAAAATGGGAATTATGTTACTAATAGGTTTTCTATTCTGTGTATGTTTAAACATATTCATACCAGACGATAATCCAAAAGAAATTCATAGAAAAAATTATTTACAAGAACAAGAAAGAAAGAAAAAAAAACTAATAAATTGGGCATATCAAAATAATCAAAAAATTGAAATCACATACAAAAAGTTTAATGGTGACATTACAAAAAGAATAATTCAACCATTAACAACCATATATAAAGATAAACTAGGAAAATTCACAGAAGAATATATTCAAGCATACTGTTATCTAAGAAACGAAGAAAGAACATTCAGATTTGATAGAATCATAGATATAAGCAAAATAAAATAAAAGATAGTCACAAAAACTATCTTTTTTAATGCGATAAAAAAGGAAATTAAGCAATTTCCTTATATTTGTTTGCAAGAACATATATGTCTTTACTACTCATAAATAATAATACTGAATCTTTATATTGTAGTAATTTCTCGGCTTCATCAATACCAATATGTTCTCCATTTTTAAGTTCATTAATTATCCATTGTGCACTTACATCTTCATAACCGTTTTCTATTCTATCTTCACCTATATCTAAAACATATGCTTTATCAGCTAAATTCAAAGCATCTGCAAATTCTTTATAGAAATATTTGACTCTTGATTTTGTATGTGCTTTAAATAATGCAACTATATATTTATCAGGATATTTTTTTCTAGCCGCTTCAATTGTAACTTTAACTTCAGTTGGATGATGAGCATAATCATCTATTAATATATTTGATTTAAATTTTTCTTCAATAAATCTTCTTTTTGCATGTTTAATTTTAGTAATTTGTGTTTTAATTTCATCTTTATCAATATTTTCTAAGTAGCACACGCTTATAGCAGCTAAAACATTCAATATTAAATGGTCTCCTACAAATGGAAGAGTATATGTATCAAAATAATCTCCTTTAATATAAACATCAATCATGGTTGTATCATCATTAATTTTTTCTTTGTCATTTTCAACTAATCTTATATTTTTAGCGCAAACATCATTATTTTCATTAAAACCATAATATATACATGGTTTATTTACTTTAATACGTCTGATATTTTCATCATCGCCACACATAATTGTACATTTTTTAGAACTATTTGCAAAAGTGGTAAATGCATCTATTATATCATCTAAGTCTTTATAATAATCAATATGATCAACTTCAACATTAGTAATAATAGAGTAGTATGGATGATATTCTAAAAAATGTCTTTTATATTCACATGCTTCAAGCGCAAAATATTCACTTCCATTAATAGCATGTCCGTTTCCATCTCCAATTAAATAGCTTATTCCCTTATTTTCAAGAATAGTACTTATCATAGTAGTAGTAGTAGTTTTACCATGACACCCAGATACTGCTATTAATTTGAAGTCTTTTGTAATATTATCAATCATTTCTTGATAAGTAAATATTTTAAGATTTAATTCTTTAGCTCTTACTACTTCAGGAAATTCATCATTAAATGCATTTCCTTGTATTACAATCATTCCTTCTTTTAAATTATCAGGATTAAACTCAACTATTTTAATTCCTTTTTTTATTAATTCATCTTCTGTAAAAAAGTGATCAGATTTATCACTTCCCATAACATTATAACCAAGATCATTCATTACTTGAGCAAGTGAACTCATTCCGCTTCCTTTTATGCCTATAAAATAATATATCATTTTTTCTTCACCTAATTAATTATATAACAATTTTTATCCTTAATACAAGGAAAGTATAATAATATAGGCATATTTAAGTAATTTATTGACATTATTTTAAATAAAAAAACTTCATAATTAGAAGTTATTTGTTAGATTGATTATTTGCTTCTTTAAGAACTTTTTTAATACTTAAAGACTTATTAGAACTAGGAGTTACAGACATAGCTAGTTTAATATTATTTAGCCTTACTTCAAGCATATATTTTATATAACTATCCATAACATCTTCTTGTGCATTTAGTTGTTGAATTAAAGCTTCTAGTTTTGCTATTGGCTCAATATTATCATCAGTCTTAGAGTATACCATATCATATAGTCTATTATTGCATTCATTAATTTCACTAGGTAATAATTTAATATTAGCATATGAAGTAATATTTATAAGATTAATAAAATCAAATATTAATTTAGAATAATTATTATTTTTATCATTTAAATAACTTTCAAATATAGGTATTAATTCTAATTCTTGCTTTCTTAATCTTAATATCATTCTTTCGTTATCAGTTAATGATTTACTAGACTTTGTTAATAATTCATCAATATTCCATTGTCTTGGTTCGTATCTTAACCAATTTAGATATTCTCTAGCAGTTTCTATCTCTTGAGTAGATAATTTAATAATTTGATTACTTTCTTTTTTCTCTAATAATTTAGAAAAAATACTAATTATTGTATTCATATTTTTCTCTCCCTCCTAAAACTTTGAATATTATAATTCTTTAGCATTAAAAAAGCAAGATAAAATTATTTATTTATATTATTTTTTCTAATTATTTAAACCTACAGTTATAAAACTATATATTAAATTATTTTT
>JAQXHG010000002.1 GCA_029007115.1 bacterium
ATTAATGGAAGTGATTTAGATTATTGTGTAATATTGGATAAAGAAGGGAAAGTAGAAAAAATAGCAGTAGGAAATAAATCATTTTATGTAATGTTAAATAATGTAGAAGATATTAATTCATTAAAAAAAGAAGATATTAAAGATGGACAACTAGAAGATATGGAATGTAATTCTGATGCATTTAAAGTAAAATTAAATTGTGAATTTGATGGAGAATTAAAACAAGGTGCTGAATATGTAAATGGACAATATACTTACAGGTATATGCAAGAGTCTAATTTTTCTATTACATCGGGATATAACAGAAATGAGTATTTATTAGCAATGATAGGAATCAATAAATTATATGGTATAGGAGGAATACTTCCATGGGCAAATATTGATGTAGATGGTTGGGGAGTTAGATTAACAAATCCATATAGTTATGAACCAGTAACAAGTGAGTTATGTACAACTATAAATGGTAAACCTATTGTAAGCATGTCAAATATGTTTCGCAATTCACAGGCACAATCAATAGATCTAAGTAGTTTTGATACAAGCAATGTAATTAATATGTTCTTTATGTTTGGTGATTCAAAAGCTACTACATTAGACTTAAGTAGTTTTAATACAAGCAATGTAGAATATATGGACCATATGTTTTCGAGATCACAAGCAACAACGATAGATTTAAGTAGTTTTAATACAATTAATGTAAAAGATATGAATAATATGTTTAAAAATTCACAAGTCACAACATTAGACTTAAGCAGTTTTAATACAATTAATGTAAAAGATATGAACTATATGTTTGGCTATTCAAAAGCAATAGAAATAAAAGGTTTAGAAAACTTTAATACGAGTAATGTAACTAATATGAGTTATATGTTTAGTAATTCACAAGTCACAAAATTAGATTTAAACAGTTTTGATACAAGTAATGTAATTGATATGCTCTTTATGTTTGCTAGTTCAAAAGCTACTACATTAGACTTAAGTAGTTTTAATACAAGTAGTGTAACTAATATGAGTTATATGTTTAGTAATTCCCAAGCCACAATAGGATATGCAAGAACACAAGCAGATGCAGATAAGTTTAATTCAAGTTCAAATAAACCATCAGGACTTATATTTGTAGTTAAGTAATATATAAGATTGGAAATATCCAATCTTTTTATAATGTAACAATTTTTTGATAGTCACATGGTATATGTGTAAAATTGACTTTTTTGAGGTTTTATGGTATAATATGCGCATTATTAAGGGGGATAAAAATGTTAGATGATTGTTACAATAAAGTTTTGTTAAAAAATAAAGAAATTATTTATTGCAATAATTATAAAATAATAAATAATAAATACAACTATGATTCTGGATATTATAAATCATATGGTAATATTTCAAATGTTGATGATTCAACTTATCCTTCAATTAGTGGTTTTGATTTAATGTCGATATATAATGATTTATCTTCATTTTTAAGTGCTGATGAGATTATTCGCATAAAAAGAATTTATCAAGCATCAATAAATTTAGGCCTAAATGTTACGGCTAACGATATTTATATGCTTGCTCAAAAAATTGTTTTAGAAAGAAGCAATTTATCAGCAGACAAATATCAAGAACAAATAAATATAAGTCAAAAGGAAGAAGAAAAAAGATTAGAGCGTGAAAGATTAGAAAAAGAAGCTCAAGTCAAGAAGATAATTGATAGTTTTTTACAAGATATTACTAATAAGCAAGTAAATGATGATTTTAGAGGTTGGGTATTACCTAATGGATTACTTATGAGTCAATATAATGAAACTAAAGAAACTTATACAGGAGATTATCCATCTAGACAAGATCATAGTTCATTAGTATCAACATTTATTTCCGGTGTTGAAGAATATGACAAAGAAGCATATGAAACAATAAATGCATTATATGAAGCATATAAACAAAATTATGGAATTGATGCTAATATGCTTGAATCATTCGCAGTAGAAAGATTAGGATGGGTGCAAGTATCAGTGTGTGGAACTAAGACTATTGCATATAGGGCAGAAAGATGGCAGGATAGAATTTTAAGACCTTTCTTTGTGGATTATGGTTTTAGATATGATATTAATGATAATGGAAGAAGCTATGAAATGGAATTTGCTCATCTTTATGATCATATGGATGAAATAATGCAATTAGGGTTACAAAAAAAGTATTCTAGGTCTTTAAAACAATAAAAAAAGAAGTGTTTTTAAAATTTATGGCGTATATATTTAATGGAGGGCGATATTATGGCTTTGATATCTCAAGAGTTAATTAACGAAATTAAATCTAAAAATGATATAGTCGATGTAATTAGTAGTTACATTAGTCTTGATGAAAAGAATAAAGCATTATGCCCTTTTCATAATGATCACACACCATCATTTAGTGTACATAGTGATAAACAAATATATAAATGCTTTAGTTGTGGTGAGAGTGGTAATGTAATTACATTTGTACAAAAATTTAATTCTATATCATTTCAAGAAGCGTTAAAATTACTTGCTGATAGAGCGGGTATCAACTTAAATATAGATACTCCTAAAAAAGTAAGTGCTTATGAAAAATATTATGATATTACTAATACAGCACTAAAATATTTTAAAAACAATTTAATGTCTACTAATGGAAAAGAGGCTTTTGAATATCTAAAAGAAAGAGGACTCAATAAAGAATTAATAAATGAATTTAATATTGGTCTTTCAACAAATAATAAGTTATCAAGCATTTTAGAAAAAAAATATTCATTAAAAGATATTATAGACACAGATTTATCTAAAGAAATTAATGGTAAAATATATGATACATTTCAAAGTAGAATAATATTTCCAATAGTAGATGAAGATAATAATGTAGTAGCATTTTCTGGTAGAAAATATTTAATAGATGAATTAAAAGATGATAGGATACCTAAATATGTTAATTCTAAAGAAACTATTATATTTAATAAAAGCAAAATACTTTATAATTTAAATAATGCTTTAATACACATAAAGAAACAAAAAGAGATAATAATAACCGAAGGATTTATGGATACGATTAGAATATCATCTATTGGTTATAAAAATGTAGTAGCATTAATGGGAACAGCATTTACTAAAGAACATTTAGATAAAATTATTAAATATAAATGTAAAGTAGTGTTGAATCTTGATCAAGATAATGCAGGCAAATTAGCAACTTTATCTATTGGTGAAGAACTTTTAAAAAATAATATAGAAGTATCTGTAATAGTTTTTGATGATTATAAAGATAGTGATGAATTTATTGTTAATAAAGGAAAAGATGCTTTTGATATAGCATACAACAATAGAATATCTTTTATAGATTTTAAACTTAATTATTTAAAATCTACTAGAAATATGAGTGATTCAGTAGAAATTAGTAAATATATAAATGAAGCTATCGAGTCATTAAATAAATTAGATGATGAAATATTAATAGAGTTAAAAATAAAAGAATTATCTAATGAATTTGGAATTAATGAGTCAGTAATTAAAAGTAAATTAAAAGATAATATAAAAGTAAAAAAACAAATAGAAGATAATAAAGTAAAGAAACGATATAACAAATATGATATAAGTGAAATTAGAATCTTATATTTAATGTTACATTATGATGATGTTATATTAATATTTGAAAATACTCTTGGTTATTTAATACATGATAATATGTCATCCTTGGCATATAAAATAATAGAATTTAGAAATGATTATGGATACTTTGATTATAGTGATTTTATTGACTATATCAGTAATTATGATATACTAAATGAGACTTTAAAAGAAGTGAACAAATATCATAATAGTGATACATATACAGAAGATGAATTAGATTCATATATAAATACTATAAAAGAATATTCAGTAAAAAAGAGAATAGAAGCTCTTAAAAAAGAGATGAAAGAGACTTTGGATATTAATAAAAAAATAGAAATAGCAGAAAAAATAGAAAATATAAATAAGGAAGTGTTAAAATGGTAGAAGAAGTTAAAACATTTGATGAAAGGATTAATGAGTTAGTAGCACTTGGGAAAAAACAAGGTTTTCTAACTTATGAGCAAATTGCAAAAAAAACATTAGATTTAGATTTAGATAGTAATGCGCTAGATGATTTATATAATGTTCTTACTGAAAATAAAATTGAAGTAAGAGCAGAAGATGAAGAAGATGGTGGAGTTAATATTGATTTAAAAAATGAAATAATCATTGATGATGTACCGGATGAGAGCAAAGATATGAGTGTTAATGATAATGTAAGAATGTATTTAAAAGAAATAGGTAAAATAAGTCTTCTTACATTAGAAGAAGAACAGGAATTATCAAGAAGGGTTGCACAAGGAGATGAACATGCAAAGAACATATTAGCTGAATCTAACTTACGTTTAGTTGTTTCTATTGCTAAGAGATATGTTGGTAGAGGCCTACTATTCTTAGATTTAATTCAAGAAGGTAATATTGGACTTATGAAAGCTGTTGAAAAGTTTGATTATGATAAGGGATATAAATTTTCAACTTATGCAACTTGGTGGATTAGACAGGCTATTACAAGAGCACTAGCAGATCAAGCAAGAACAATAAGAGTTCCAGTTCATATGGTTGAAACTATTAATAAAATGGCTAGAATAGAAAGACAGATGACTTTAGAATTAAATAGAGAACCAACAGATGCTGAACTTTCTAAGAAAATGGGATTATCTGTTGAGAAAATTGCTGAAATTAGAAAGATTAGTCAGGATCCAGTTTCATTAGAAACACCAGTTGGTGAAGAGGATGATTCTCATTTAGGTGATTTCCTTGCAGATGAGAGAACTATGTCACCAGAAGACTTCGCAACATATGAAATATTAAAAGATGAACTTCGTGAAGTATTAGATACCCTAACTGTTCGTGAAAAAGAAGTTTTAGAACTTAGATTTGGATTATTTGATGGTTCTAGTCATACATTAGAAGAAGTTGGAAAACAATTTAAGGTTACTCGTGAGAGAATTAGACAAATAGAGGCAAAAGCTCTTAGAAAATTAAGACACCCATCTAGAGCAAAAAAATTAAAAGATTTCTTAATTGAATAGAATAGCTTCAATATATTCATTTATAGATGTTGATGATAAAGTTGTTGATGTAGGGTGTGACCAAGCTAAACTTAGTTTAATGTTAGCAAAAAGAGGACAACATTCAATCGCATCTGATGTGAGTGTTAATGTTATTGATAGAGCAAAACATGATATAGGAAATAATAAATATATAAGTCTTAGAGTATCAGATGGACTTTCAAATATAAAAGAAAATGAAGCAGATACATTAGTACTTTCTGGAATGGGAACTCATACTATACTTAAAATACTAAAAAATACTAATTTAAGATTTAAGAAGATAATTACTATATCAAATAATTATCATGATATATTAAGAAAAAATATGTTAGACTTAAACTATATAGTAGATAGTGAATTAATAATACTTGAAAATAACAAATATTATAATTTAATTGTATTTAAAGAAGGAACTACAAAGTATAGTGAAAGTGAAATAGTATTTGGATTAAATCATAAAGATAAAGACTTATATATAAAATATTTAAACTTTTTATATAATAAATATTTAGATATTAATAAAAAAGCAAATTCTAAAAATAAAAAAATAAATAATTATTTAAAACTTATAAATGAAATAATGAGTAATTTGTAGAATAATTTTTTTAATAATAAGCATAATATATACTGGTGAAGAAGTATGCTTATGAATAATGTATTTAGTAAGAAAAATAAATTACTTTATAAAATGAAATTTATTAATACTAGAAATATGGAGTATAAATCTCTTGATAATAAGGAAAATGATAGAATAGAAAAGTTTAGTGATAAGAAGAAATGAGTAAATACAGTTTTGTGTATTTGCTCATTTTTAGTTAATACTAAAAATATTTCACATTTAAATATTTTTTTGCTATAATAATTACGAAATAGAAAGAAGGAATTATTAATGAAAATATTAAGTGTTAATGCTGGTAGTTCATCTTTAAAGTTTACTATGTTTGAAATGCCAGAAGAAAAAGTAATTATTAGTGGTACTTTTGAAAAAATAGGTTTACCTGATAGCTTTTATACTATTAAATATAATGGTGAAAAAAATAGAAATGAAGTAGTAATGAAAGATCATACTTCATCTGTTAAAATCTTATTAGATGAACTTATTAATTATAAAGTAATTAAATCATATGATGAGATTGAAGGAGTTGGACATAGACTTGTTCATGGTGGGGATAAATATACTCAAAGTGTATTAATAACTGAAGATGTTATTGACACAGTTAATAAATTGATTCCATTAGCTCCCCTTCATAATCCAGCTAATTTAATTGGTGTATCTAGTTTTAAAGAAGTTTTAAAAGATACTCCAATGGTAGCTGTATTTGATACTGCTTTTCATCAAACTATGGAAAAAGAACAATATTTATATGCAGTACCTTATGAATGGTATACAAATCATGGTGTAAGAAAGTATGGCTTTCATGGTACATCTCATAGATTTATTGCTAGTGAAATGAGTAAGATGTTTGGTGAAAATACTAAGATAATTAGTTGCCATATTGGTAATGGAGCATCTTTGTGTGCCATTAAGAATGGAAAATGTGTTGATACGTCTATGGGATTTACTCCTCTTGCCGGTGTAGTTATGGGAAGTAGAAGTGGAGATATAGATACAGGACTTATTCCATATGTTATGAGTAAAACTAAAAAAACATTTGAAGATGTTATGAATGATTTAAATAAAAAAAGTGGTATGCTTGCTTTAAGTGGAATTTCTAGTGATTTAAGAGATGTTGAAGAAGGATATTTAAGTGGAGATGCTAGATGTAAAACTGCAATGGATATATATTCTGATAAAATTGCAGATTATATTTCAATTTATAATACTGAATTACAAGGAGCAGATTATATTGTATTTACTGCTGGTGTTGGTGAGAATAGTAGTGTAGTTCGTAAAATGGTTATTGATAGATTTGCATTTTTAGGAGTAAAACTAGATGAAGAAAAAAATAATACAAGGGGAATTAATGGAATTATTAGTACAGAAGATTCAACTATTAAAGTAGTTGTATTATCAACTGATGAAGAAGTAATGATAGCAAGAGATACTTACGAACTAATAAATAAATAGAAAAGAGAGTAAGATGAATAATATTTATAAAACTATATATAATGAAATAAAAAAATATAAAAAAATATATATAGCTAGACATATTGGACCAGATCCAGATTCTTATGGTAGTCAACTTGGTCTTAGAGAATCTATTAAATTAACATTTCCAAATAAGGAAGTATATGCAGTTGGTACATCTGTATCAAGATTTAAATTTATGGGAAAATTAGATAAAATAACTACGTATGATTATGAAGAGGCATTATTAATAGTTGTAGATACTCCTGATAAAAGAAGAGTTGATATTGAAAATTTTGAATTATTTAAAAATATTATTAAAATAGATCATCATCCCAAAGTAGATACATTTGGAACTGTTGAATACATAAAAGAAGATGCAAGTTCAGCATCAGAATTAGTATTAAAAGTAATAGAAAATACAAAATTAAAAAATAGTACTGAAATTGCAACTAATTTATATGCAGGAATTGTTAGTGACACGAATAGATTTTTATTTAATACTACATCTGAAACATTTAATTTAGTAAGTATTTTAATAAAAAAATATAAATTAGATATAGAAAAAATATATAGAGGAGTATATAGTAAACCATTAAGTGAAGTAAGACTTATGGGACACATAGCATCTACAATAAAAGTAGATAAATATGGTTTTGCATATGTTGAAGTAGATAATGATATATTATCGTCTATAGGTGCTGATAATAGTGCTCCATCTAATATGATAAATGATTTTAATAATATAAATGAAGTATTGGTATGGGCATTTATTACAAGAGATGAGAAGAATGATTTATATAGAGTTAATATAAGAAGTAGAGGCCCAGTAATAAATGAAATTGCATCTAAATATAATGGTGGTGGTCATAAGTATGCTAGTGGTGTAAGAACCACATCAAGACAAGTAATTGATGATTTGTTAAAAGAATTATCAAAAGTATGTATGGATTATAAAAAAGAAAGTGAGTGATTGTTAATATGGAAGTAACTAGTGTAGATGAACCAATTATTGCAGTTAGATTATCTCAATATCCAGAAGATAAAAAAAGTGAAGTATTAATTCTTGGTAGAAGTAATGTTGGTAAGAGTAGTTTTATTAATACTATTATTAATAGAAAAAACCTCGCTAGAACTAGTGCTAAGCCAGGAAAGACACAAACAATAAATTTCTATTTAGTAAATAAACAATTTTATATAGTAGATGTTCCTGGATATGGATATGCTGCTACTAGTAAAGCTCAAATTAAAAAATTTGGTGTTATGATAGAAGAATATTTAAAACAAAGACCATATTTAAAACATGTTTTCTTACTTGTGGATTATAGACATAAACCAACAGCAGATGATATTTTGATGTACAAATTTCTTAAATATTATAATTTACCTGTTACAATAGTATGTACAAAATATGATAAGGTTAATAGATCATTAAGAGTTAAACAAGATGATTTAATTAAAAAAACTATAAATCCATCGTTGGGTGATGAAATAGTTAATTTTTCAAGTATTACTAAAATAGGAAAAGATAGAATTTATGAAATAATAGAAAAAGTTATATAATAATTATACAATTATAAAGTTATATAACAATTATACAATTATTTGGATAATTTTTTTAGTAAATCTCTTGAAAAAGCATTGTTAATCTTATATAATGTATGTAGGATAGAGGTAGATAAATATGAATAAAAAAGGTTTTACTTTAGTCGAATTGTTAGTTGTAATTGCAATTATTAGTGTTTTAAGTTTACTTGTAGTACCTAGCATTATTAATATAAATAAAAATGTTGATGAAAGACTTTATTCTGAAAAGGTAGAGTATATAGTATCAGCAGCAGAATTATATGCTAGTAATAATCCAGATATATTTCAAGGTTCTGATGTTGTAGAAATACCAGTTTATACTTTACTTGAAGCAGGTTATTTAAAACCAGATAAAAATGTTAGTAATTGTGAATATAAAGATGGATGTATAATAAATCCAATTAATAAAGAAATATTAAATGATGAGACTGTTACTGTTACAAAAAAATCAGTTGGAATAGTTGGAGAATTTAAAGAAAATGATGGAACTGTTGTTAATTCTAGCAGTGATACACTTGTAAATAAAGTATGTGATGGATTTGATAACGAATTGTTTACTGGTAAATATGGCACTGGTGAAAGTGAAAATTGTCATTGTGTAGGACGTAATACTAATGGTTCTGCAGTTAAGTTAGTTGATGAAAGTGGAAATGAAGTTACTTCTTGTATAATTGTTAGTAATAAAGATTCTGGTGAAGTTAATAATTGGTTAAAATATGGTTCTAGTGAGGCTAACTGGAGAGTAATTGGATTATATAAAGTCGATGGTACAGTTAGTGCGAAAATGATTACTAGCGGAGTAGTGAAATAAAATGTAATGAGTCAAAGATGTTAATCTTTGATTTTTTTATTTCTTAAGATTGTGTTTTTAAAGTAATAAATGTATAATTCTATTTAGGAGAAATTATGATGGATTATTTTAAATATAGATTTTCAAATTATATACAGTTTAATTTAAATGAGAAAGATTTTACTACAATATTAGGAAATAATAATGATTTAATTATTTTTACTCTTTTAAATGGTCATAAAAAGTGTAATATATTTGTAGGTGATTTAGAATTAAATAATAAAAATAAATATGAAATATCTAAAAGAATGAGTATAGTATCACATAGATATTTGGATATTTTTGTTTCAGAAACTGTTATGGATGAAATAGCTTTTGGACTTGAAAGTTTAGCTATAAGTAAAGATGATATTATTAATTTGATTACTAGTGAAAGTAGATTGTTTAAAATTGATGATTTATTAGAAAGAGACCCTTATAGTCTTGGTAGTAGTGATAAAGCTAAAATGAAAATATTATCATCATTAATTATAAAGCCTAAAATATTAGTGTTAGATAACGTTATATGTGAATTAGATTATAAAGATAAATTATTAGTATTTGATATACTAAATGAGTATACTAAAAATGGTGGAATTGTAATTAATTTTACAAATGATATAGAAGATGCTTTATTTGGAAAAGAAATAAAGATTATTAATGATAAAAAAATAATTTGTGAAGGAAAAACCATGAGTGTTTTAAACGAGGAACAATTACTTAAAAGACTTGGTATAGGACTTCCTTTTATGATTGAACTTAATAAATATTTAATGGATTATGGTATTATTAATAAGTATTATTTAACAAAAGAAAAGTTAGTAGGTGCAATATGGAAATAAAGTTTAGTCATGTAAATTTAATTTTAGATAAAGGCACACCTCTTGAAAAAACTATATTGAATGATGTTTCATTTGAAATAAAAGAAGAGGGTATTTATTCATTTATTGGTTCATCTAATAGTGGTAAGACAGCAATTGGTGATTTAATACAATTTTTAATAAGTCCAACTGATGGTTTTGTAAAAGTAAATAAATATATTAATAATTGTGGTAATCAAAAAAATATAAATAATTTAAGAACTGATATTGGATATGTATTTAAAAATCCTTATGATATGTTTTTATGTAAGACTGTAAGAGAAGAAATAGATTTCTCGTTAAATAATTGTAAAAGAAAAAAAGGTCTTATTAGTGCGAGTGATGCTTTAAAATTAGTAGAGCTTGATGACTCATATCTTGATCTTAATCCACAAATATTAACACTAAGTGACGCTAAAAAAGTTGCACTTGCTTGCGTACTATCAATGAATCCTAGTATTTTAATATTAGATGAATATACTTGTGGTATAGATAATAATGATAAAAAAAATTTAGAAAGACTTATTAGAATGCTTAAAAACAAATATAAAAAGACTATTATATTATTAACTAAAGATACTAATTATGCATATCAAGTAAGTGATAAAGTGTTTATAATGTGTTTAACTAATCTAGTCTCAAGTGGTGATAAGACATTACTTCAAAATGAGGAGTTGATTAAAAATTGTAATTTAGAAGTGCCTAAGATAGTTTCATTTATAAATGAATGCAATAAAAATGGACATGATATATATCACTATACTAATATACTTGATTTAATTAAGGGGGTGTATAGAGATGTATTCTAGAAATTCCTTTGGTTCATATTATCCTGTAAATTCATTAGTGCATAGATTAAATCCAATTGTTAAGTTAATTAATTTTATTATTGTAGTTATACTTAGTATTATTAGTAATTCAATATATATTAATAGTTTTATTTTAATACTTGTAGTTATATTAATGTTACTTAGTTATATACCATTTAAGTATTATTGCGATTCTATATGGTCTTTTAGATATATATTTATAATAGTTGCTTTTGTCTGTGCTTATTTTAATACAAGCTTAGAAGTTTGTATAGTTTATATAATGAAGATTATAAGTATAGTAGAGTATCTTTATATTATTTCATTTACTACTAGTCCAAGTGAAAGTTGCTATGCAATAGAAAAATTTTTATCATTTTTTAATATTCTAGGTATACCTTTATCAAAGTTAGCATTTAAATTAAATTCTATGTTAAGATATTTACCTCTTTGTTTATCAGTTGAAAATAAAATGTTAAAAGCGTCTTCTTCTAGAGGAATGGATTATTATTATGCCAATATATTTAAAAGAATGTGGATAGCATTAAAATTATATCTTAAAAAAAGAAGACTTATTAAATTAAAGAATAAGCAAATAAGTGACACTTATAAGCAAAGATTATTTAGTTTAAAAAGATATAGAACTAATTATAGAACAAATAAAGTAGGGTTTTATGATATGATATTGTTATTGTTTCATGTAACTTTGATACTTCTATATTTAAAAGATAAGGGTGTAATATGAGATATTTAATTAATATGAGTTATGATGGTTCTAAGTTTTATGGCTATCAAATACAGAATAATGAAAAAACTGTTGAAGGTGAAATAGAGAGAATATTATCAAAAATATTAAATATTAAGATAAATACTATCGCATCATCAAGAACAGATAGAGGTGTTCATGCTTTAAATCAATACTGTCATTTTGATTATGATAAAAAGATAGATACAAAAAAACTTAAGCATAGTATAAATTCATTGATTGATAAAAGTATATATATTAAAAAAATATCACTAGTTAATAGTGATTTTCATGCACGATATAATGTAGTTGAGAAACAATACATTTATAAAATAAATATGTTAGATTATGATCCGATAAATAAAGATTATATATTTCAATACAATAAAAAGATTAGTAGAGAGTTACTTGAAATATTTATAAATAAAATAAGTGGGTGTCATAATTTTAAAAGTTTTACATCTGATAAAGATAAAGATAATTATGAAAGAAATATTAAAGTTGAATATAAAATTCAGAATAAAACTTTATATTTAAAATTTACCTCATCAGGTTTTCTTAGATATATGATTAGAAATATTGTAGGACTTTTAATTGATATTAATGAAGGAAAGAAGAAAATAGAAGATATAGATTTAATATTTAAAAGTCAAAATAGAACATCTTGTGGTAGATGCGCAATGTCTTGTGGATTATATTTAGATAAAATAAAATTTAAATAAACATCAAAAAATGGATGTTTATTTTTTTTAAATATATAATTAAATACCTTTATTTTTATTTTTTATTTTGATAAAATAGTACTTAGAATAGAAAGGTATTTTTAGTATGTTAGGGAGAATAATAAAAATTAATAAAAATGGATGTACTGTAGAAATAGATAAAAATTCAACAAATCCATCTGATTTAATAAATATTCATGTAGTATTTGAAGATGAAAATCAAAAAATATTGGGAGAAGTAGATAGTATTGAGGGTAATATTATTCAAATAACATTTTTAGGAGAACTTACTAAAGATGATTTTATTGGTGGTCTAATAAAGAAACCTAGTATGTCTGCAAGTGTTAGAATTATTAATAGTGATGAATTAAAAATATTAACTGGAAGCACTGAAAGGAGCATTAATTTGGGAATTTCTCCTTTATATAATGGTTTTCCACTTAATGTTAAAATAGATGATCTTTTTTCTAATCATAGTGCAATATTTGGAAATACTGGTAGTGGTAAAACCTATGGAATATGTAGAATAATACAAAATATATTTCCAAAGTCAAAAATAATACCTTATAAAGCAAATTTATTTATATTTGATAATTATGGTGAATATATAAATGCATTTAAAGATATAAGTGAGAATAATGAATATTATCAATTCAAAGTTATTACTACTAATACTAAAAAAGACTATGAAAAATTAAATATACCAGTATGTTTATTAGAAATAGAAGATATTTTAAATTTACTAGAAGCAACAAGTTATTCACAAATAGCTATGGTAGAAACAACTCTTACATATGTTAAAATGTTCGCAAGAAGTGATTATGAGTCTAAGGAATTTAAAAATCATATATTAGCTAAAGCAATAATTTCTATTATGTATACTAATCAAACTTCATCTAGAATTAGAGATGAAATATTTGAAATATTAGAAGAAACCAATACTCCTGAAATGTCATTAGATACTGAAGTACCTGGTATTGGATTTACAAGAAAATTTAGAAATTGTTTTGATATAGATAGTGAGGGAAGATTTGCAGAAAGTAAAATAATATCCGATTATATAAGACAATTTATACAAGATGATAGAAATTGGAATTATGATGCACCAGGTGTGTATTATTCTCTGCATGACTTAGAAGTTGCTTTAAATTTTACTTTATATAGCGAGAGATATTTACTTAATGAAGCAATGTATGATGGGGCTATGAGTTTGAAAGTTAAATTACACGATTTAGCACAAAGAAGTTATGGACAATTCTTTTCAAGCGATTCATATGTTACGCTTGATGAGTATATTAAAAAATTACAAATAAAAGGAAATAAAAAGTGCCAAATAGTTAATTTTAATTTAGAAGATGTAGATGATAGATTTGCTCGTAGTGTAGTTAAAATATTTTCACGTATGTTTATGAAATATACTAAAGGTCTTGAAAATAGAGCTTCTTTTCCAATACATATTATTTTAGAAGAAGCACATAGATATGTAGTTGATAAAGATGATAAAGAATTACTCGGATATAATATATTTGAGCGAATTGCTAAAGAAGGACGAAAGTATGGATTACTTTTAAATATAATTACACAAAGACCTACTGATTTAAATGAAAATGTTATAAGTCAATGTTCAAATTTCTTAATATTTAAAATAAACCATCCAGCTGATCTTGAATTTATAGCTAAAAGTGTTCCAAATATGAGTGAAGATATAATTGAGAAACAAAAAACTCTTCAATCTGGAACTTGTGTTGCTTTTGGTAAAATATTTAAAATACCTATGCTAGTTAAGATGCAAAAAGCAAATCCAGCACCAACTAGTGATAACTGTGAAATATATAATAATTGGATGGTTAAATTAAAAGAATAAAAAGGAGGGGATATCATGTATGACCTTGGTGAAAACTTTAGAATAGATATAAAAAAAAGTAAAACTCCAAATTCTTATGTTTTTAGAGGATCCAAGTATAGAATTAGTATTATATCTGATTCTTTAATTAGATTTGAATATAATGAAGACGGTAAATTCAACGATTATCCAACTATGTTTGCTAGTAATAGGTCATTTGGTAAACCTAAAATAAATGTTGAAGAAGATAATTTATTGTTAGTTATAAGAAATGAAAAGTTTACAATTGAGTATCAAAAAGATAAACCATTTATAGGAAACAGAATGTTTCCAGAACAGTATTTAAAAGTTTTGGTTAAAGGATCTGATAAAGTTTGGTATTTTAATCATCCTGAAGTTAGAAATTTCCAATCTACAGCTTATAGTTTAGATGAATATGATGGTAGTGTACAACTAGATAAAGGATTATTTTCTCTAGATGGTTTTGCATCAATAGATGATTCTAAAACCCCAATACTAAATTTAAATGGTAATTTAATGATACCAAGTTCTAATAATATTGATACATATTTGTTTATATATAACGAAGATTTTGGAATTGGACTTCGAGACTACTTTAATTTAACAGGGATGCCACCGTTAATTCCAAGATATGCTCTTGGTGTATGGTGGTCAAAAAATGAATCATATAATGTTGAGAGTATTCAAAATTTAGTTAATTCATTTAGAAAAAATAGAATTCCATTTTCAGTAATTATGTTAGGTGATTATGCAAGAACTAAAAATAAATATTCACCACTTAGTTTTACTCTTGATAAAAATATATTTCCATCAACTTTTGAATTGAGTAAATATCTACATCAAAATAATATATTCATAGGAGCAAATATTAAAACAGATGGTGTACTTAGCATAGAAGAAGAAAATCATAATGAGTTTATCAAGATTTATACGAAAGATACTGATAAAAATATCCCTATAAATGTATATAATGCTAATTTGATGGATGCCTTTTTAAAAGGAATAATAAATCCGTTTATGAACTTGGGTATAGATTTTTTATGGATAGATGATAATGATAAAAATAATAGACTTAGAAATTTTGCTATGAATTATTATTTATTTAATAATAATTCATCTGAAAAATATAGAAAAAGAAACTTAATTATATCTCGTAACTTTGGAGTAGTACCTCATAAATATTCAATTTTATATTCTGGAAAACTAAATATTAACTGGAAAACCCTTAAATATTTGCCTTTTTATAATGCTAATTCTTCAAATATCGGAGTGTCTTGGTGGAGCCATGATATAGGTGGATATAAAGGAGGAACTGAAGATTCTGAACTTTATATGAGATATGTTCAACTTGGAGTTTATAGTCCAATTCTAAGACTTTCTAGCGAAGGGGGAAAATATTATAAAAGGGAACCTTGGAGATGGGATGCAAAAACTTCAAGTATAGTTGAGGATTATTTAATTTTAAGACATAAATTAATACCATATTTATACTCAGAGGCTAAAAAATATTCTTCATTTGGTACTACATTAGTTCAACCATTATATTATAAATATCCTGAAACTTATGATGAGCCATTATACAAAAATGAATATTATTTTGGTAGTGAATTATTTGTATCTCCAATTGTAACAAATAAAGATAGTGTAATGAATAGAGTTGTTCATAGATTATTTTTACCAAAAGGAATATGGTATGATTTTAAGACTGGTAAAAAATTTATGGGTGGAAAAAGATATGTTACTTTCTTTAAGGATGAGGACTATCCTGTATTTGCAAGACAAGGAGCTATTATTCCAATGGCAGTACTTAATCCAGAAAAATTAAATGATACATCTTCTCCTAAAAAATTAGAAGTACATATATTTCCTGGAAGAAGTAATACATATAAATTATATGAAGATGATGGATATACTCAAAAATATAAAGATGGATATAGTTTTACAACTGAAATAAATTATTACTATAAAGAAAATGATTTTTCTGTATCATTAGAACCATTTGAAGGTAAACCAGGTGTTATACCAGAAAAAAGAAACTATGTAATAAGATTTAGAAATACTAAATTTACAGATCAAGTACAAGTTTTTTGTGATGAAATAAATGTTCCTTATAGAAGATATATTGAAGATAATGATTTTGTTATAGAATTTGATAATATTCCAACATCTAGCAAAGTATTTGTTTATTGTAAAGGAAAAGATATTGAAATAGATGCTTCACGTTTAATAAATGAAGACTTAGAAGGTATTATTAGTGATCTAATGATACCAACGGAATTAAAAATAGAAATAGATAAAATAATATTTAGTGATATGTCTATTAAAGATAAGAGAATATCAATTAGAAAACTTAGAAGAAAAGGATTATCTTCAATATTTATTAAAATGTTTTTAAGACTATTCGAATATATTCAAGAAGTATAATATTTATATATAATACTATTAAAATATGTTGAAATATCAAAAAAACTATTGTATAATTTAAGCATATTTTGATTGAGAAAAAGAGTAGTAAATATATTTAATACTTATAAAGAGAATTAGTGGTTGGTGTGAACTAATAAGTAAATATATTGAACTTGCTTTTTATAGAAATAGCGTACATTGGCGTTAACAATAGAAAGATGCATAAACTTTATGAATTAAGGTGGTACCGTGGGAATATCTCATCCTTAAGTTGTAAAGTTTTTATTTTGAAGGAAGTGAATATATGGAAGAATTTTATAAATTTGGATATGACTTTTTATTAATATTTTTAGTTATTCTAATTATATATATTGTTTTTATAAATAAAAAGAAGAAAAATTATTCTAAATTGAAGAAAAACGATGAAGTAAAATTATTTCTGCTTAGATATAATTTAGATATTAAAAAACTGAATTATAAGAAGGTGTTAAATACTATTGCTGTTATTAATTCGTTTATAATAGCATTTACTAGTACGCTTATAATAAATATAGATAAATTTATATGGAAAGTAATAATATGCTTTATAGTTATATTTGTGCTTACATATTCTTTATATGAAATTGCAGGTAGATATTTTAAAAAAATGGAGGGAAAGAAAAATGTATGATTTTAAAGAAATAGAAAAGAAATGGCAAGATAGATGGTTAGAAGAAAAGTGCTTTGAGGCTTCTAATACAAGTGATAAAGAAAAATACTATTTTTTAGTTGAATTTCCTTATCCTAGTGGTAATGGTTTACATGTAGGTCATGTAAGAAGTTATACTGCGCTTGATGCGATGGCTAGAATAAAGAGAATGCAAGGATATAATGTATTATTTCCAATGGGATGGGATGCTTTTGGAGCACCAGCAGAACAATATGCAATTAAAAATCATGTATATCCTGCTAATATGGTTAAAGAGTGTATTAATACATTTAAAAGTCAAATGATGTCTCTTGGTTTTTCATTTGATTGGTCAAGGGAATTTGCTACAACTGATCCAGAATACTATAAATGGACTCAATGGCAATTCTTGAAATTTCATGAAGCAGGGCTTGCATATAAGGCAGAAAAAGAAATTAATTGGTGTCCTACATGTTTAACAGGACTTTCTAATGAAGATTCAGAAGGTGGAGTTTGTGAAAGATGTGGAAGTAAAACTGAGAAAAAATTAAAAAGCCAATGGATGCTTAAAATGAGTGATTATGCTCAAAAATTACTTGATGGTCTTGATAAAACAGAATTTATGAATAAAATTAAAGTTGCTCAAGTTAATTGGATAGGTAGAAGTGAAGGAGCAGAGGTTGAGTTTAAAATAGATGGAGAAGATGATGCTTTAAAAGTATTTACTACTAGACCGGATACTTTGTATGGAGTAACATTTATGGTTATGTCTCCTGAACATAAATTTTTAGAAAAATATGCTCACAAGATTAAAAATATAGATGAAGTAAAAGCTTATCAAGAGTATGCAGCTAGTAAATCAGAAATTGAGAGAACTGATCATACTAAAGAAAAAACAGGCGTTAAATTAGATGGCTTTGAAGTAATTAGTCCACTTACAAATGAAAAAATACAAGTATGGATTTCTGATTATGTATTATCAACTTATGGAACTGGGGCAATTATGGCAGTTCCTGCTCATGATGAGAGAGATTATGAATTTGCAAAAAAATTTAATATTCCAATAATAGAAGTTATTAAGGGAGGAGACATATCAAAAGAAGCTTATACTGGTGATGGAGAAATGGTTAACTCTAAAGAACTTAATGGAATAAAAAATAAAAAAGAAGCTATTGCTAAAATGCTAGAATTTTTAGAAGATAAAAAGATTGGTAAAAAAACAATAAATTATAAACTACAAGATTGGATATTTAGTAGGCAAAGATTTTGGGGAGAACCAATACCTATGATATATTGTGATAAGTGTGGATGGGTTAGAGTTCCTGAAAAAGATTTACCTGTTATACTTCCAGATGTGCCATCTTATGAACCAACTGAGAATGGTGAGAGTCCTCTTGCTAATGTTGAAGAATGGGTAAATACTACTTGTCCACATTGTGGTAGTCCTGCAAAGCGTGAAACAGATACTATGCCAAACTGGGCTGGTTCTAGTTGGTATTGGTTAAGATTTATGGATGCTAATAATGATAAAGAATTTGTAAGTAAAGAAGCATTAAAATATTGGGGAATGGTTGATTATTATAATGGCGGTATGGAGCATGCTACAAGACATTTATTATATGCTAGATTTTGGCATCAATTCTTATATGATCAAGGATTAGTACCAACAGAAGAACCATTTAAGAAACGCGTTTCTCATGGTATGATTCTAGGTGAGAATGGAGAGAAAATGAGTAAATCTCGTGGTAATGTGGTAAATCCTGATGATATGGTTAATAACTATGGTGCTGATGCACTTAGAACATATGAGATGTTTATTGGAGATTATGCAAAAGATGCATCATGGAGTGAAAATGGACTTAAGGGATGCAAAAGATTTTTAGATAAAATATATAGACTTAAAGACAAAGTAATTGATAAAGATGAATATTCAATAGATTTAGAAGTTAAAATTAATCAAACTATTAAGAAAGTTGATGATGATATCAATACCATGAATTATAATACAGCGGTATCTGCATTAATGATTTTATCTAATGAATATGATGAAAAAGAACATATTACTAAAAAGGATTATAGAACTATACTTCATTTATTAAATCCAATTGCTCCTCATTTAACTGAAGAATTAAATGAAATTATGAATTTAGGAGAACCTTTTTATAAAAGTGAATTTCCAACATATGATGAAAATAAAATAACAGATGATATGGTTAACATTGCTTGTAGTGTTAATGGAAAACTAAGGGCTACTATTAAAGTGAAATTTAATACTTCAAATGAAGAATTATTAGCACTTGCTAAAAAAGAAGAAAATGTTATTAGATTTATTGAAGGAAAAGATATAGTAAAAGAAATTGTAGTACCAAATAAAATAGTTAATATTGTCGTAAAATAAGGTTTTATATTATAAATTAAAAGTAGATTTATTAAATTTATATATTTATTAATCTACTTTTTAATTATAAGAATGTAACAAACAATTATATTGATTTTTATCTTAATTGGTGTTAAATTTATAATAGGTGATAATATGAAAAAAATAGTATATATAATAGTAAGTTTTATGTTTTTATTACCATGTATGGTTAATGCAGAATCATATTTAAATACAAAGGAGATTGCTAATAAATATATATTAAATACAAC
>JAQXHG010000003.1 GCA_029007115.1 bacterium
AGTGATGGAAGTATACTTAAAACAGTAGGGACAGTCACTGCGATTGGAGGCGCTTTGGGAGTTGCATCATATGCAGGATATAAGCATATAAAATCTAAAGAAGATGAAACTTCTGATAGTGAAGAAGATTATTAATAAAAAATATTGTTGTTAAAGTTTGATTTAGATGAAATATTATTTATTGGCAATACTTTTATTATATACTTATATTAGGAGATAATAGATATGGAAAATGATGAATTTTTAGAATATTTGAAAGAAAAATGGGGAGATAAAGGATATGTAAGTAAATTATCAAATGGTTCTTATTATTTTGTTAATAAGGATTATACTTATGATATATATATACCTGAATCTTGCACAAGTGGTGATGCAAAAATATGGAATTATATACCTGGTTCTGGGGATATGGAATATGATGGAAAAATAGTGACAAAAACAGTAACATCAGATAATCCTCCTAATTGTATTGTAACAACTTCAAGAGGATGTAGTGATAGCTATAATTCAGGATTAGAAACTGTTAATTTACTTTCGGAAATTGGAATAAATACAGACAAGGTATGTATGAGTTCATTTAGCCAAGGTTTTGGAGGATGTATAAAAAGTGCAAATGAATTGCAAAAAGCATATCCTGATTTGGATCTAAGTATTTTAGTAAATGATGGATATGGTGGTGTATATGGATGGGAAGATACTTCTTTAACATCACAACTTGCAGAGAGTAAAACACCAATATATTTTTTATGTCCTCCTGAAGAATATATGACAGAAAAGAGATCGGGTTATGTATATAAGACTGCTGAATTTTTCTTTAATAATGACTTAAATATAAATTTTTTGACTTCAGAACATATAAATAGTCAATCACATTTTCAAAGAAATTTAGATATGGTATTAGTTAACTTACCAGAGTATATGCTAGGCGTAAGTGAATTAAATAAAGATTATAAATATTATGATGATTGTAATTTCAAATTATATAAATATACAGGAGATAAAACAGGAGAAGAAATATCACTTGACGAATTAACAGGTTACCTTTATGCTGGAGACAAAGATTTATATACTATTAGGATGAAAAGTAGTGATATAAAAGCAGTTATGAATGGTACAGGAAGTGTAGTTGCAACAAATACGATAACTGTAGTAGAAGGAATAAATGCAATCGCAAGAGAATTAAATAATAGCGAAGCATGTATAAATCCAAGTAAAGTAAGCATGTCAAGCACAGCAGGAATACCAGGAGCACTATATAAATGTCAAGATGTGTACTTGGGAATGTCAACTAATTTAATAGCATCACTAATTAGTGAACTAAATGTAATTCAAAGTATGGCCCAAACATACTATGATATGGATAAAAGCCTATCGGCAAGTGCAAGTACATTAGCAGGTAGTGGAAGTGCGGAAGTAAGTACAGGTAGTATAGATATAAAGTTAAATAGTATA
The DNA here is from genome assembly GCA_029007115.1 of bacterium. Classification (GTDB taxonomy): domain Bacteria; phylum Bacillota_I; class Bacilli_A; order RF39; family UBA660; genus CAG-1000. The sequence continues at coordinate 1,453 of JAQXHG010000003.1, forward strand.
ATAGATTCAAGGCCAAATAGTAAAATAAGTTTTAATTCATCATTCTTGTATAATTTACCAAGTGCAGTAGCGGGAAAGGTATATAAAAGTGAAGTAGAATCGGCATTAAGTGGAGGATTACATTCTAATTTTGCATCAGAAATAGAAAGTGCTAAATCAACAAAGACACAAATAGATAACTTTGCAAGTGCAATTGGAAGTAGCTTGAAAGGAGAGGCATGGAACAAAGTAAAAAATAATCTAAACAATTATAGCAATTTAATGGATGAAAGAATAAAAAGTGCTAATACATTAGAAGAAGCAATGAAAGAAGCTCTAACATTAGTATTAGAATATATGGAAGATTATGATGAGTTAGATGATTCTAAATTACCAGAAATAAGAGATACATTAGAGAAAATAAAAGAAGAAATAGAAAACGCAAATATGGTAATAAATAAGACAGTGGTACAAGAAGAAACAGATGAAAATGGAAAAGTAAAAAAATATACAAGATACATGTATAGTGAGGAATCAAGAAAAAAAGCAAGAAATTATATAGTTTGGGCAGAAGAAGAGATAATAAAGATAGAAAAATTGATAGTGAAACTAGAAGGTCTTGCAGAAATAATGAGAAGAGCGCTTGATATTGTAAACGCTGCATTAATGAGTGTATATGAAAGTTATGGAAAACAAATAAGTAATATAGTAACTGGAAATCCAACTTCATTTACAATGCCAACATATACTCGATATGAAGCAAAAGAAATAGCTGTATATCAAGAGAAAGAGAAAGAAGAAGAGAAGATAGGATTTTTTGCTAAAACTGAATATTTGTTGGCTGGAGGGGATAAAAAATATGGAAGTATTGAAGATTATCAAAATAAAGTACAATTAAAATATAATCCAGAATATAGTGACATAAAAGATTTAGGAAAAAAATTAAATTTTGAACTTGATACTTCATATGATTTATTAAAACCTACAGCAATTAATTCTTATGTTAAGATAGAAGAAAAATTAGAAGCAACGCCTCTTAGCATAGAAAAAAACATAGAAACATCTACTTGGAATGTTAAAGATATAAATCCTAATTCTATTGATAATCCACTAGGAATACCATATTATAATCAAAATGATTATGGACCTGCAATGTCTAAAGCGGGATGTGGTTATTCAGCGGCTGCGATGATAGTATCTGGATTATCGAAAGATGATAGTATAGATCCTATATCTTTTTATGAAACTGCAAAAGGTGGAAAAGAATATAACCCATATTCTTCTATTAGTTCTGCCCAATTTGATGTTTTAGAAGGTGCTAATGGACCATATGGAGATATTGCTAGGCAAATGTATCAAGAAATGGGCATTACTACAGAACACTTAAATTTAAGAGGCGATCCACATTTATCAGCAACTCTTCAAAGCCATATTAATGAAGGAAAAGCATTATTAGTTTCAAATGGAAGCCATGATGTTTTGATTGCACCTTCTTATGAAGAAGGAAAAGTAGTTTTTTATGATCCTTATTTTTCAAAGTATAATGGTATTTACACAATCGATGAATTAATAGATAGTGAAAGAATAAATCGATTAACTTTCGGTGTTGCATATTCATCGACTGCTGACTTAGAAACTGAAATTTAAGTAAAAGAAATAAGGTAAATATACTTATAAAACAAAATTTATAAAAAATTAATTTAGTATAATTGAATTAATTTTTTTATTTTCCTAATATTTTCAAAAAAATTTACATTTATGTGCCATTTTTTGTCTAATTCTTAAGGTGTATTATAATTTTTAGAAATATATATGAAATTGTCTTTAGTATAATTATAATTAACATAAACATATTTTGCATTATGTTTACTTATGAAAGAAATAATGATATACTTTTATAGAAAGTAGGTAGAAAAATGGAAAATGAATTTGATATACAAGGAGTGGTTTCAGCTTTAGAACAAGAATTTGGAAATGTTGCTTGGGAAAGATGTGGCGATGGTAATTATCATTTTACTTTTAATGGAGAAACTCAAATATATGTTAGTGAACAATCTTTAATTTCTAATAGTAATAATGCATATGCTTATATTCCTGGCGCAGGTGGATGTGGTAATGATGCAGCATTAATTACAAAAGCAGCAACATCAGGAAGTTTAGGCCCTGGTATTTATTCACTTGGATATTCTTGCGAAGATAAAGGATATAGTCTTGATATAATTACTAGATTTTCTGAATGCTTAAATCAAGATTTAGGAACAATAAATGCATATGGTTTTAGTGCTGGTGCTAAAGATACTTTATATCATTCAAATGCTATTTTAGAAAAATATCCTGATTTAAAATTGAATTTATATTTAATAGATCCATTTGGTGTAGATTCAGTTGATAATAGTCAAATAGCGAATTTAGTTGAACATAATATACCAGTTTATGTGGTAGGTCCAAATCCGCAAGGAGAAAACTTTAATCGTATAAGTTGTGGTCCTAATATTCGTGAAGTTATTAAAAGATTAGTTAATGATAATAATTTAAATATTACTTTTTTAGAAGATAAGGATACACATGGTCATACAGAAATAAATAAAACCGCAATACAAGAATTGTTATTAAATAATCCTGATTTAGAAAACATACTAAAATATTATACATGTTTAATATATAATTCTGAAACTGATACATATGAATTAGGTTTTACTAGTGCTGCAGCAAATTTAGGTGATGATTTTTCTATTATTATGTCAATGGAAGATGTTATTACAATAAGAGATAGTTCTAATGATTGCAGTCAAGTATTATCTGATATATCATTAGTTATGCAAAGCGTTAATGGTATATCAGGTGTAATGAATAATAATGAAGGGTTGTTTGCTCCAAAAGTAGGCGATTATTCAAGTACTGCAAATGTAATAAATGGAATAGTTAGTGCTCAAAATATATTTTTTAGTATATCAAATGATTTACATCATAGAGTAAGAGATGAACTAAGGTTAATTACAAAGATTGCCCAAAATTATTATGATATGGATGGAGATTTAGCTTCACTTGCAAGTTCATTAAAAGATGCAAATACGATAAATTTTACTCCTGAAAAAATATATACTAGTTTGAATGAATTAGTTGATGTTCAATTTGATTCTAACGTCACGTTTTTTAAAAATTTTCAAGTTCCAATAGTTAGTGAAGTTACTGAAATTGGAAAAGTGAGTATGAGTGATGTTGATAATTTAATGAGTTCAAGTGGACCACTATTATCAAATTTAAATGCAGAAATTGATAGTGCAAAAGCTACTAAAGCACAAATCGATGAGTTTAGTAATCAAATTGGAGTTAATTTAAAAGGAGAAGTATGGGATGCTGTTAAAGGTAATTTAAATATATTATCTGATTTACAAACAGTTAGAATTAATAATTGTGAACAATTAAAAGAAGCATGTAATGATGCATTAAAAATGATAAAAGATTATATGGCACCAGATGAAGAATTGGATACAACAAAAATACCTGAACTTGACCAAAAAGTGATAGATTTAACAAATTCTATAGATGATTTAGTATCAAAGATTAATGAAATGAGAGAAGAAACACATTCTGAATATGATCCAATTACAAAGACAACTTCATCATATACTGTGTGGGTACATGTTTATTCTGCAGGTGAAAGAGCGGCATTTTCAGCACAAGTACAAGAATTAACTTCTCAAATTTTACAAATAAAAAAAGAAATAGAAAAATTAAAAGGATTTGAAGCGATTGTTGCTAATGCTACTAATATAATAAATAATGCACTTCAAAGTATATATAGTAGTTATGGTGTTAGAGTAAGCGATTTTGTAAGTGGAACAGTAAATTCATATTCACCAAAATATGGAGAAACAGTTAAAAACTTTAATTATTTAGACTTTGCTAATACGATTCCAAATTTATATGGAATTCCTTATATTGATCAAAGAGATTATGGAGCTGCAATGGCACAAAATGGATGTAGCTGGGCGTCATTAGCTATGGTTATGTCAGGACTTACTGGAATCTTATTTGATCCTCGTACATTATATGAAATGCAAACAGGGGAAAATACTTATAGTTCTACAGCTCAAAGAGAACATTTAGGAGTATCAAGTATAAATTGTGAACCTTCTTCAAAATATATGGAACTATATAACAAGTATGGCGTTACGCCTTCTAAATTAGTGATAAATCGAGATGACAATGCGGCAAGCACAATACAAAATGCAGTAATGGCAGGGGCGGCTGTAATAATTTGTTCTAATACACATTATTCTGTTATTACTCCAGGCGAAAATGGAAATTTTGTGCATTTATCTTCATATTTTACAGAACAAAATGGAGAATACAATAGTGTGCAAGAAATACTTGATGCAACTGGATTACATGCTGGAAATCTTAACTATGGAGCAGCATATACAAGAAATGATGGAGTAATTCAAGGAAATATACCAACAAATAGTTATTCACAAACATCTAAGTATCCTGTTAAACCAGAAACAAAACCATCAAGTAGTAGTGGAAATTATAAACCATCGTATAGTGGTTCATATGATGCACCAAGTACTCCAACTACTACAGTTCCTAAGCCAGAAGTTGAAGAACCAACAAAACCGGAAATTGAGGAACCAACAAAACCGGAAATTGAAGAACCAACAAAACCAGAAGTTGAAGAACCAACAAAACCAGAAATTGAAAAACCAACAAAACCGGAAGATGAACAACCAGTTAAACCAAGCGATACTACTACTGTTGTAAGACCAGGAGAACATATAAAACCGGGTGATATTATTACTCACGAACCAGTTGATTCTACTATAGATAGCATATTAAAGCCAGAGGATATATATGTAGATGAAGAAACACCAAATATAATAGAAGAACAACCAAACGTTGATATTATTGAACCTCCAATTCCACCATTTGAGGAAAATGAGGAAATAATAAAAGACTTACCTGTTGATAAAGTAGATACAAAGTCAGATAACGAAGCAGCAAAAGCGATAGCCGTGTTAGCAGGGGTTGGAGCAGTTGTAGGATCAGCCGCATATGGAGCGCACAAATATATAAAGTCTAGAGAAGAGGAAGAAGAAAAATCATATAACGATGATGATGATTATTAAAAAATCTTTGATATATTAAAAATTATTTGAAATTTTATAATTTTATAAAGAATTTATATATAATATAGAAATCCTTTCTATGGTAAATATAGATACCAAGAAAGGATTTTTAAATAAAAAAGTGAAATAAATAAGTACTATAATTCTAATTTATTTTATTAAATTTAAAGATTTCTTTTTAGTTGGATTTACATTATATGTTATTATATTACTACTTTTTATTAGTTTTATTATAAGTAAAATTATGATAAAATAATTATTAGTAAGATGAAATTATATGCAAACATAAATAAATGTATAATAATATGCTTGTAATTACATTATTTAAAATTAATAAATTTTTAATATGAAAAAAAGTTTATGATGAGAAAGAAGAGTTTAGTATGAAAAAAGTAGAAAATATAAAACTTGATAATAAAATTAAAATTGAAGATATAGAGCTTAACAATAAAATAAATAATAAAAAAAAAGAACTTGATATAGTGTTTGAAGAAATAAAGAATCAAAAAATAGCCAATAAAAAATATGATGAACTAGAAGAGGATTTTAGTAGGATAAAAAAGAATTTATCTGAAGCAATGTATTATTTGGGATATTCTATTAAAGGAAAAAGAATTAATAATGTAATTCAAAACATGGATGAAAAGAATCAAATAATTTATAGAAAAGTAATAAATAGTATAGATGATAAAAAGAAAGATTCTAAGAATAAAATCAAACAATTATATGAGCAAACTGAAATTCTTACTAAAGAATTAAAAGAGATTAGTTTACCTAAAAATCAGGTTAAAAATGATGAAAAAGATGAGATGAATAAAAAATAATGAAACTATTTATTAAAATTCTATAAATTTCTGTACTTTAAGGAGCAATAAAAGTAAATAATAATAAATAAAAAAGGATTTTATTAAGCAATTTAAATCTTAATATTAGATATTGTGGAGTGAAATATGCTTTATCTAATACATTGTAAATGTAAAAAAATATTTAAATGTATACTTGTCAATGATGTGAAACAAAATTTATAAAAAATTAATTCAATATAATTGAGTTAATTTTTTATTTTCTTCTAACATTTTTCTATATTCTTTAGGAGTTTTATAACCTAAAGTTGCCATAGGTATATTATTAGATCTTTTAAGATATAATTTAGCTTGATATCTTAAGTCTTCTAAGGAATAAAACTTTAAATAATTATAAAATCTTTCATTATCATTTCTGTGTGAACGTTGTACTTTACCATTATGTCTAGGCGTTCTAGGTCTTATTTTGTGATGATATATATTTTCTTTTATACAAAGTTGTTGAAGAGGATGAATAGTTTTCATTTTTTCTTGATTCCAAGTAAATTCCGTTCCGTTATCGGTTTGAATTTCTTCTGGTTTATATTCGTAGAATAAGAAACATCTATAAACAAAATCAACAGTATTTGCTGGTGTATGTTCTTCATAATGATATATAAATCTTTCCCTAGATGCTTCATCGATACAAGTGTATTGATAATACTTTTTATCAAAAGGTAAATTATTTGCCTTACATTGTTTAGGTACAAACTTAACATCTATCTGCCATTTTTTACCTAGTTCTTTAGG
>JAQXHG010000004.1 GCA_029007115.1 bacterium
AAAAATACTATAATCTTCCATTAAACTTCTTTTCCAATAGTTTTATTGGAGCAGATTTATCTCTTAATATTGATGAAATTGACAAATCATTATGTATATTATAAATAATATCAGCAAGAGCATAACTACAATCACATATATGTAACCACTCTTTATTTTGATATTCTTTAGGAATATAAGATAAATTACTTGTATATATTCCATCTAATTTTCCTTCTTTATAGTATTCTTCAAATCTATCTATTCCTCTTGTAAATAATGAATACGTTACGATTAAATATATTTTAGAAACATTATTTTTCTTAAGTTCATCTATTACATCAAACATACTACCACCACTTGATATCATATCATCCGTAACAATAGCTGTTCTACCTTCTAAATTACCATTTCCAAAGTAATCATGAGAAACCACTGGATATTTTCCATTAACTAAATTGTTAAAATCTCTTTGTTTAATAAATCCTCCTGCTTCTCTATTAATATATGGACTCGCAAATGAATTCAAATATACATTTCGTCTTCCAGTCGCACCAGTATCAGGAGCAATAAATACTAGATTTTTTAATTCTTCAAGACTTAAATCCTTAATAAATTCTTCTAATATGGTATTAGTTACATAAAAATTATCAAATTCCATATTTTGAACAGCATGTTCAACACCTTGATCATGTGCATCAAAAGTAATAAAACTTTTTATTCTACTTAAATTATCAATTTCTCTTAATGCTGCACCACAAGCAAGAGATTCTCTTGTGTTTCTTCTGTGTTGCCTTCCTGCATATAACAAAGGCATCACTATATTAATACTCTTAGCATGACAATTACTAGCATTAATTCCATCTTTTAATTGCATTAATAAATCTTGTGGACTAGTATGATTTATAAAACCATGCATTTTGTATTCAATAGAATAATTTCCAATATCAGTAAGTAAAAATAAGTCTTTTCCTCTAACTGTTTCTTCAATTTCTACTTTAAAATGACCATCCTCAAAAAAATTTTCTTTTATTGGAACAATGAATGTATATTGTTCACTATCAAGTCCATATTTATCAAGTAAATGCTTATCAACTTTTTCTCCTAACTCTTTGGCACTTTGAAATACCATCAATCTTAGTTTTTCTTTTTCAATTTGCTCCTTCATTAAAACTCCTTCTCACTAAAAAAGAGTACTTAAAAAATTTAAATACTCTTAAATCTTTTTTTCTTAAAATGCAATTTTATCATATAATCACATCCCATTGATATGATATCATTTTATCACTTTTTTATCAACACTATTTTAATCCTTTAAGTTCAAATATAACATCTCTAAGTTCAGTAGCTCTTTCAAAATCCAGTTTTTTTGCTGCTTCTTTCATTTCTATTTCTAATCGTACTATCATATCATTAAGTTCTTTCTTTGAATATTTTTTTGTTTCTATTTTTTCTTCTTCTTGTGTATTTGATATAGCCTCTTTAACTTCTTTTACTATAGTAGTTGGAACAATATTATGATCTTTATTATATTTTTCTTGAATACTTCTTCTTCTTGATGTCTCATCAATGGCTTTTTTCATAGCTTCGCTTATAACATCGGCATACATTATTACCTTACCATTTTCATTTCTAGCAGCTCTTCCAATTGTTTGTATTAAACTTCTATCACTTCTTAAAAACCCTTGTTTATCTGCATCCATAATACATATTAATGATACTTCTGGAATATCAAGCCCTTCTCTAAGTAAATTTATTCCAACAATTATATCTATCTTACCAAGTCTTAAATTTCTAATAATATTAAGTCTTTCTAATGTTTTTATTTCATTATGTAAGTAAGTTACTTTATATCCAAGTTCTTTTAAATATGATGTTAACTATTCACTCATTCTAATTGTTAGTGTAGTAATTAAAACTCTTTCATTATTCTCAATTCTCTTATTTATTTCTTCTAATATATTATCAATTTGATTCTTGGTTGGTCTAACTTCAATAAGAGGATCTAAAAGTCCAGTAGGTCTTATTATTTGTTCTACAGTTTTATTATTAACAAGTGATAACTCATAATCCCCTGGTGTTGCTGATACATATATCGTTTGATTTAATTTACTTGTAAATTCATCAAATTTTAATGGTCTATTATCCATAGCACTTGGCAATCTAAAACCAAAATCAACTAGTGTCTGTTTTCTCATATGGTCTCCATTATACATACCTCTTACTTGTGGTAATGTTACATGGCTCTCATCTATAACTAGTAAAAAATCTTCTGGAAAAAAATCAATTAATGTAGTTGGTGTTTCTCCACTTTCTCTTAAGGATAGATGTCTACTATAATTTTCAATACCATGACAAAATCCTGTCTCTTTAAGCATTTCTAAGTCATACATAGTTCTTTCTTTTAATCTTTGTTCTTCCAATAGTTTTCCATCTTCATGCAATTCTTTTAATCTAGCTATTAACTCTTTTTCTATTCTTTTTGTTGCTTCTTTTAACTTAATATCACTAGTTACAAATAATGATGCTGGAAATATACTAACAGTTTTTACATTATTAATTGTTTTTCCAGTTAAAGGCTCAAAAAAACTAATTCTTTCAACTTCATCATCAAACAATTCTACTCTAATACCATTTTTCTTTTCACCTATTGGTATTAATTCTATAACATCTCCTCTTACTCTAAAAGTACCTCTCTTAAAATCAATTGTATTTCTCTCATATTGCATAGAAACTAACTTTTCAAGTATAACATCTCTATCTATTTTTTGCCCAATATAAAGATTTAACATTTTATTTTTATATTCTTCTTTTTCACCAATATTATATATGCAAGATACACTAGAAACGATTATAGTATCTCTACTATCAATTATAGCAGCAGTTGCTGCATGTCTTAGTTCATCTATTTCATCATTAATAGATGAATCTTTTTCAATATATAAGTCTTTACTTGGAACATATGCTTCTGGTTGGTAATAATCATAATAACTAACAAAATACTCTACATGATTTTCTGGAAACAATTCTTTTAATTCTGAATAAAGTTGCCCGGCAAGAGTTTTATTATGTGCTAATACTAAAGTTGGTTTATTAACTCTTTGAATTACATTAGCAATAGTAAAAGTTTTTCCTGTTCCCGTCGCACCTAGTAAAACTTGATGCTTTTTACCTTCATTTATTCCTTCTACTAATTTTTCTATTGCCTGTGGTTGATCTCCACTAGGCTTATATTTTGATACTAACTTAAACATAATTACCTCCTTAATATAACTATTATCAATCAAAAAAATCATATCTTAAGACTAATTAAATAGGTCAAATTTTTAGCGGATAGCAATTAGGCCAAAAATTTACTAAATAAAGCTAGATGTTTTCTAATAACTTATTTTAACACTTATTTTATAATAAAACAAGGAAACTATCGTATGTTCCCTTGTATATGTTTTTAACATTTTTTTATATTTTATTATACAAACCTATTTACCATAAAATTCGTATCCAAATCAGCAACAATTGGTAATAAATTATCACTTAATAACTCAATAGGTTTAACCCTATTAATATAATTATTTAACACATCAGTACAATCAATAATTAATTTGTTTTTATCAAAATAATGATTTGAAATAGCAACAATTGATGCGTGTCTTAACAATTCAGATACCGCTTTAATATTATGATTATTTAATAACAATAATGTCGTATAAATATGTCTTAAATCGTTAAATCCTATATTAGGTAAATTATTATCCTTTAAAAGTTTAATATAGTATCTTCTTAATTTTTTATAATGTCCAATCTTGTGAATGTATTCCTAAGAATTTTTTATCCCTAAATCCAATGCAAATTCCATGTTCTTCATCACATTTACAATTTCCGTAAAAAGATATTTCCGGATAAATAAATCCATCATTTGACTTCCAATTATCAGTTACGTTAATTGCAATTGCTGTAATATTAATTTCATTTTCTACATCATTTATTCCTATTGGGCCTTCTTGCGTTCCATCAGAATATTGCCAACTGCTATACTCATCATTACAGTAATCCATTATTTCTTTTTTATAGTCATCAATTTTTATATTTTCTACAAACCAATTTAACACTTCAAGTTCTTTTGAATTAAGTAAAAAATCATCAACTTTATAATTGCCATTTTCATCAAATTGATTATCGCCAGTAGAAAATACTCTAACTTGTTTTACTTTATTAAACAAACTGATTTGTACATAATCGTTATTTTTTAACTTATTAATTGTTTTACTTTGTTCTTTTGTTATATAGTTTATTTTAACTTGTTTCTTGTATTTGTTATTTATTATTGATTCTATCTCAACTAACTCTTTATCAAATATCTCTTTACTTATTTCATTTTGAAAATCTATATTTACAATATCACTATTATCAATTTTTACTAAAATTTTACTAGTATCTTCCAATTTGCTGTTAATTTCATCGCCAATTATCCATCCTGTTGATAATTCATACCCAATTGTAGTTGTTTTTTCTTTTAATTTCTTTATAAATTGGTCTATGTTTGTTATAGTACAGCTTTTTGAAATAGTTTCATCTTTTATTCTAAGCATTAAATACTTTCTATTTTTTTTATTCATTTCTTTGGATTCTTTGTTTATTATTTCATATAATTCACATAATTTTTTTGCTACATCAATAGCAATTTTATCATTTTGTTTTGTTTTTCCATTTATATTTATATTCTTTAAATAGTTAAATAATCCCATATTTACCTCCATAATAATTATATATATAGTTATATCACAAAAATTTTATTTTTTAAATACAGTTTAATTAATTATTAATTCTTTTCTTAGTAATTTTAACTGTTTATATTATTTATAGTTTCTTCATCAAAATATAAGTTAAATCTTACTTAATTTTTTATTGTAGGATAATTATAAATAGACGTTTTTACTACATTTTATTAACATAACTAAATTTCATACCATATGTAACAAGTAAAATATGATTATTTTCTATAATATCACCTATATGTTTAATATGAAGTGAATATTATTTCTTATTTTAATATCACTAGTATTTAGCTCTATTGCATGAAAATGTATAAAATTATTAAAATACATTGTTTAATGCACTCTATTTCAAATAAACAATCTATACATTATATAAGTACCTCCGTACTTTTTCTAAACAATTCATGCGCACTTACATCATTTGATAGATTATTTAAATTATATTCTTCTTTAATCATAAAGTATATATCAGCATTATTCCTTTAATATTTTCTTGATTATAGTATTTAATTCAATTCTTTATAAATATTAAAACATTTTCTAAATAATACATATAAATTTTTGTTAATAAATAATAATGAAAATCATACATATAACCTACCTATAATATTTTATTATTCTTTATACAATAAGGAACTACCTCATTTTTTTAATATATTAGACAATATATATAAATACTAAATAATCAACTATTTTTTTATACAATTATTGTAAAATTATATGTAAAACTTTACGTTTTATTTCACTTTTTTTATGTAAATGATTGTGTATATTAAGTGTATAATATATAATAAAGTAAAGATAAGGAGGATGTTACGTGAAGAATAAACTAAAATTATTATTAGCGCTTATAGTATCGACATTTACAATATCATTAATTAGTAATACTTATTCTAGATATATTGTTGATGCCGCAAGTAATTTAGAAATGCAATTTTCTAAATGGCAAATATTAATTAATGAAAATGATATAACAGATAATAATTCTTCAGAAATAGTACTTGCTCCAGTTTTAGAAAAAAATGAAAATATAAAAGCAAATACATTCGCACCTACTTCTAAAGGCTATTTTGATATTTTAGTAGATCCTACAAATGTAGAATTATCATTTGACTATACAATATCACTTGAATTATTAAATCAAGATATGCCAGACTTATTAATAAGTAATTACTCACTAATAGATAGTTCATATAATGAAAATGATACACTTACATTAAATAACATTGAAAATAATCAAATAAAAGGAACTTTAAATTATAATACTCAAGAAGAAAACTATTCATTTGAACCATTTACAATTAGAATATATTTCGAATGGTATGAGGGAGAAAATGAATTAATGAATGATATTTCAGATACGCAAGTTACAAATACTCAAGATAATTTACAAATTAAAGCTAATATACAATTTACACAAAAGATTTAAAAGAATATTAAGTTATTCTTTTTTTTATTAACTTAAAATAAAAAGAATATTACCATTACATTAGATAATATTCATATAAATATCAATTATTAGTTTTCATTTATAAGTATACTCTTAGGTAATACTATTACAGGAACAACACCACAGATATTTGTTTTATCATATGGAGTAATTATATTTCCTTTATTTTGATCCTTAACAAGTGCAAAAGCTTGAGTTTCATTATATTCTGTGTTAATCCAATAACAATTATTTGATGATAAAAAGCTATATTTTGTTGTATCATATTTAATATAAGAATTATAAGGTTTAATAATATTATTTAAATAATTATTAAATCTATTATTATATTCAATGTATCCTATTATTCTATCAGATAGATTATTTCTTATTAAATAAGTATTATCTATATCTTGAGAGACCAAATTTAGTATATCATTTAATTTTAAATCTCTATTATCTACAGTCCATGTATTTGTAAGTAAAGTATTATAATCATTAAATGTACCACTCTGATAAGTGTCATATAAATCAGGAAGTAAAAATAATTCATCACCCTCGCTTACATTAGTATTTAATATATGGGTTTTAATACATGTGTTTCCTAATTTATCACATTTAACATTATTAACAGCATCATATAGAAATACATCCCCTGAATTATATTTATAATTATCAGTATTTTGTTCTGCTTTAATAACTATCGAAATTTTAATAGAAGGAGCATTTGGATTAGTTTGTTGATACTCATAAGCTAGATTTCCCCAATAACTATCTTCTTCATCAGTATCTGAATCAAGTGGCCAAGCAACACCAATATTTAATACAGCTTCTCCTGTTTTAGCATCTAAATATTTTTTATTTAATGAAACATTAATACTAAATGGATAATCATTAGCAAGTTTATCTTCTATTGAACCAAATTCAAACGGAATACTTAAATCTTCATTTAATATTCTAACCTCTTCTATCTTATATGATATTTTAGCATCAGAGTCACCATAGTTTTTAATATTTATTTTTTCATAAGTACTATTCATTCCTGGTTGAATATCACTAAGGGATATAACTACATTATTAGATACCGCTTCTCCACTTTTATTAAACTCTATATGCCAAGCTTTAACATCTATTTCAGTCTGAGTCCTAACAAGTCCACTATAAGCAAACCATGCAAGAGAAATCGAAATAAAAGAAACTGCTATAAAAAATATAGAAATAAGATTCAATTTTAAATATGTTTTATATCTTTCTTTCACTTCAATACCTCCTTTTGCTTAATATTTATTTATCTTCTTTTGTTTCCTTTTTTATTCCTCTTCTTTTTTCTTCTTTTTCAACTAAAGTTATAATTATTTCAGATATAATTATATACATTATTGGAACCAATACTAATATGAACATACCTATTGGTTTAGAAACAATACTATATATAAATGATAATATTACAGTTTTGTATATTACTTTTCCATATAATTGAGTTTCATCAACAATTGGATCTTCAACTATATTTGAAAGTCCTTTAGTATGAAATTTATATTTCCCAGGCTCATACTCTTCTATTTCAATTACTTCATGTGTAATAACCCTATCTTTAAATTGACCTACCTTTCCTAAGTAACTAATTGGATCTCCAATCTTAATTTCTGATGGTTCAACTTCTTTTGCTATTAAGACATCTCCTATATTATATTTAGGTTCCATACTTCCTGATACTACCGTAAACATACGATAACTAAATATAGATAGTTTATTATCACTAAATCTTTGTAAGCATACTACTAATACGAAAAATATTACAAATGTAACAACTAGTACATTGAAAATATTTTTTATTATTTTTATTACTTTTTTCATTTAATCTTTATCACAAGTAATCTTGTGTCCTTTCTAAATATTCATCCATTGCTGTTTTAAATTTATTTTTAACATCTTCCATACCTGCTAATCTACTACTAACAGGTTTTTTCTTTATTTCTTTAGCCATCATTTGCAATATTTCTTCATCTGTTATTTCATAACCATTATTTTGAAGTATTGAAATAACATTTCTTATTTCCTCTGTTAATAATACTACTGCATGATCACATATTTTTTGTCTTTGTTCTTTTTTATATTTACTAATAGAAGATAGTACACAAAAATTAATAAAGAAACTATGATCTATTAAAGATTTTAAATCATTCTTTTCTTTTTCAATATCATTTCTTAACCTTTCTTCACTATATTCTTCTAAATCATATTTTCTTAAATAATCCCACAATTTTGTTGCAATTCCAAAATTAGGGTTTTTTAATATTATATTTGTTTTCTTTATTGGTGGTTGTATAAGAGATACATGTTGTTTTTCAAGTTCCTGATACATCGCACTTTTACGCCAACTACCTAAGTATTCTTTTATTCTCTTAATCCTTTTTAATGCATCTTTAATTTCTTTCCTAATATTATCATTAATATTATCAACATTTATTATATCTGATGTAATTTTAAGATCTATATGAACTTTTTCAGTCTCAGTTTTACTATTTCCATTATATTCAATAAATTTAGTATCATTTAAATCATTAAATGATTTAAAATCCTTTTCTTTTTTAGCAACAAATCTATCAATACAATCAATTAAAGTATATAAAAATCTATTTTCATATATATTAAATGTTTCTTCACTATGAACCATTAGTACTTTTTTGGGCTCAACTTTATCCTTTGAAGTATCAAATTTATCAATATAGTTTGTATGTTTTGCTAAATCTTTAATAGTTTCTACTGTTATCATTTTAGCTTTTTCCATCTTAACTACTTCTTCTTCCTTAATTAATGTTAATTTAGGATTTCTAACTATAGTATCTATATGAGGACATGCTTTTTCTATTTCATCTAACCAATCAAAATCTAACAAATCACCATAATAATTAGACTTATATAACATATTTGATTCTATATTACTTAAAAAATGATTTACATTAATTTTAAGATTTTCATCTATTTTATTAATTGAGTATTTATTCTTATTTGCCATATAAATCTAATCCTTTCTATATACTTTTCTTAATTCTTTCTAAAAATGCTATGCATTCTTTCATAGTACCTTTACCATAATTTTTATTTAAGAATGAAATAAATGGATCTATTTCATCCCTAATATAAGAAATACTTAATTGATCAAATTTTCTTAGTATTTTTTTAGCAATAAAATAATCTATTGCTTCCATTTCTTTACCACCACACGCTACATATATAGCTGTAAATATACCTAATTGTTTCATGATACGATTACCAAATGCAATTCTAAAATGTTCGATTATATAATCATCTATTTTAGTTACTTCATTTAAAGTTTTATCAGATAGAGGATATTTTTCAATTGCCTCTTGAAATAGTGATTCTAAATAAGTAGAATTTATAGGCATTGCCTCTTGTTCTCTACATTTAAAAGCTGGTACTTTATCATTGATATCTATTGGCATTGCTCTATCGTAAACTTTATCTGTAACAAGAAAAGTTGAATCATCATTATTAATTGTACCAATATACCATAAGTTACTAGGTAATCTAAGTTTACCTTTTTCTATTTTTTTAGGATCTTTTGGCCATGGACTAGAAACAATATCTACTAACCATTCTTCTCTTCTTGGCATTTCTAATATAGATAATAAATCAGCAAAATAATATTCGACACGAGCTAAGTTCATTTCATCTAATATTATGGTATGAACATTATCATCATATCCAGCTTTATATATTTCTCCAAGTGCTCTTGTCTCATTAAACTTTTTAGTAAGTTCATTAAAATATCCTAAGAAATCAGTTTTATCTCTCCATGAAGGTTCTACAGAAGAAACACAAGAATCATTACATACAAATTTTCCCCAAGCATAAGCAAGTGATGTTTTACCTGTACCAGATATACCTTGTAATATAATTAATTTACCACAGGCAAGCCCTGCTATAAAAGGTCTTAATAATGATTCTGAATAATATAATTTTAATTGACTTGCTGCAAAGCATCTAAAATTATCAACTAACTCTTTTAA
>JAQXHG010000005.1 GCA_029007115.1 bacterium
ATAGTATAATATATATTAGATGGGAGATGATGTGTATGAAAGAAGCATATATAAAATCTCTACAAATGATAAAACAATTAAATATCAAAAGCGAAAAAGAGTACAATAAATTAGTACAAAATTATCTAATATTAAATGTAGAAAGTTTAAAGTACATTAGTGGAACAAGAAAATTTAGAAAAATCATACAACTAGCTAAAGAGGTGTAAAAACCTCTTTTTTTAAATTATATCGCCCAATATTACATGTTTGTTACAGAAATATTATTTTTTTGTAACAAATCATTTTGTGTATCCTAAAAAGAATTAGTTATGGTATAATTAAAATGGGAGTTTTATATACAAGATAATAATGAAATTATATAATAGATGAGGAAAAGTATGATTAAGAAAAAAGAAATACAAGAATTATTTAATAATTATAATAATTTATCAGAAGAACAATTAGACAAACTACTTGCTCTTATTATAAAAGAAGAAAAACAAAGACTTGGACTAACTTTGCCAGTTGAATTTAAAATTGATTTTGATGAATTAAATTCAAAATCAGCAGGTGGAGATTCAACAATGGATTTTAACAATGACAAGAAACAATGGCAGTATACTGTTAGGTTAAATGGTAATGAGTGGTATAGACAATATTTAAATAATAGAAATAAAACTTATTCAAATGGGAATATGAATTATGAGGCAAGTTTAGATTCATTATATAACTTAATTGCAAGAGCCTGTCATGAAATGAGACACGCATACCAAAATGAAATGACAAGGATAAAAAGTGATTTGTCAAATCCTGAAGCATTGATTTGGTTAAAACAGGAACTTGTTGTACCAGATGAAAAATTTTATAGAGAATCACATAATTATAGTAATATGCCAAGAGAGGTAGATGCTTATAAATATCAATATAACAGAGCATTAGATTATGTAAAAACATATACTGATATTGAAAAAAACAATCCGGAATTTTATAACAGTTTAGTACAGACTGCAAATAATAATGAAAAGAAAAATGTAAAACCTTTGGAGGACTTAACTTTTATAGTTAATGGACAAGAAATAAGTGCTTCCGAATATTTTAATCAAAATATGACAGATGCATTTAAAGCTAATGGCGTTACACCTGAAATTATTAAGCGTTCAATTTTAAGATATGAATATAATCTTGATGGAACAAAAAAATCTTTGGAACAATTAATGCAAGATAAACAAGCTATGATAGATGGTTTAGATAAATCATTATCAAATTATCAGCAACAAGTTGGAAGAATAGAGAATATATATGATTCTATAATAAAAAATGATAGTAATTTACAACAGCAATCACAACAAGCTGATGAAAATAAAGATAGACAACCAGGTTATAGTAGAGAAGAAAAAGGAACAGTATATATTGAAAAACAACAACAAGTATTAAATGATTATTCAGGTAAAAAAATAGGAAATAGAACTACTACTAGGACAACTGATATTGAAAAAGGTACAGAAGTTTCTGATACTATTGGAGAAATTGAAGATGATAGTGGGAACTATAAAATAAACGAAAAACAACAAGTATATGGTGGAGAACTTCAATTACAAAGAAAAGAAATAACAAAATTTAATAAAATTACTGGGCAAAACGAACAGTATGTTTATCAAAAAGATAAAAATGGAAATGAAATATATTATAGAAGAGCTGAAGGAAAATTAACATTTAGAATTACGAGAAATGCCAGAGGAACTACAATGGAACATTATGATAATGGACAACTTACTGATACATTTGAATACGATTCTAATGGAAATGCATTAATTGGACAGGAAGGACTAGATAGCATAGATGATAATTATATTGAGAATTACTTTGAAACTAATATTCCATATTTTGTTGCAGAGAATAGTGATTTACAAATGCAAAAATCAACTGTAGAAACAAGAAAATTAGGTAAAGAAACATTAGATTTACAAAATGGAGATAAAAAAATGGATGATGTTGAAAATGAGTTAGAAAAACAACGAGCAGAAAGACGACCACCACAACAACAGACAGAGGAAAAAAGTTTTAAAGATAGAATGAGAACTTATGTTGATTTTAATAATGAGGCTCAAGAAATTAAAAATCAAGTAAACAGAGATTTAGACAATGGTACATTTGGACAAGAGAACAGCAAAAGTCAAGAAGATTATAATCCTGAAGAAGTTGATGATGATTATGTTTTATAATAATGCAAAGGAATGAATAATATGGTTACAAATGAATATAAAATTGCTTATAGTGAGGTTTTAGAAATATTAAAATATATCTCTACAGAGGAATTTAATAAAATTCCTAATGATATGATAGAAATGTTCAAAGAAAATGCAATGACAAGCAATAATTTTATATATGATCCCAATAAAACTCTGCAAGAACAAAATGTTTCAGAACTTTCAAGATATATAATTGCAATATTGTTTAGAGATTACTGGGCTACTGAAAATCAAAGACAAAGAATACTTGCGAAGCAAAAATACGAAAGACAAAAAAGAAAAGAAGAAATGTATAGCTATGATAATATTTTCAAAAAAAATAACAATGATAATATTTCTAAACAAATTGAGGAAAGTTCAACTGAAATACAAATGGTAGAATATAAAGAGCCTGTATTTAAGCGCATTATAAATAAGTTATTAAAATTTTTACATATAAAATAAGGGAGGAAAAAATAATGGAAGAAAAGATTTTAAAAATGATTATTAATTATGTATTGGGGGTATATGAAGATGATAAAAAATCAATAGAGTCTTGTATAGAAGTAAATACATTATTTATTAATATGATGAAAAATGAAGAAACAAAATTAGACAGATTATTAGATGGTTTTCCAAAAACACATCCAGTTTCTGTTTTATACTCTGAAATAAGAGATAGAGAAGATTTATTACAATTGCTTGAAAAAAGTAAAGAGATATTTGAAAAAACAGATGTTGATAATGAATGTTTAAAATCTTTTGAAGATGATAAAGATGTAGAAGAGATGTGTAAAAAATTATTTAAATAAAAGAGGTATAAATGGAAGTTTTAGATATATATGATAAAAATAGGCAATTAACAGGAAAAACTATGAATAGGAGTCAAGGTAAAGTTGCACTATTAGATGGAGAATATGTAATTCAAGTCAAATGTTGGATTCTAAATGAAGAAAATAAAGTTTTGCTAACACAAAGAAGAAAAGATAAGTATAATGGTGGAATGTGGGAGCCAACAGGGGGATTAGTAACAACAGGAGAAACTACCATTGAAGCTATAAAAAGAGAATTATTTGAAGAAATAGGATTCAATTTGGAATTTGAACCAATAATTACTCATTACTGTGATGTAGTTAAAAGTAAAAATAACGAATTACTTCATGATTTAGAGATTGATTTTGTTATTAATATTAATAAATCTGATATTGACGTAATGTTAAGCGAAGAACATTGCGATTATAAATGGGTAAAACGTGATTCTGATTTATTAGATGATTATATAAAAGAAAAATTAGTTAATATAAGATAATCTAAGCAGATTATCTTTTTATTTGAAATTTTGTAGTGAAATGAGTGAATGATATTTATAAAATGGAAATAACTGATAAAAATAAATTAGAAAAAATATGAAAATAATAGGAAATTATTCTGAAGTAAAACGGAAAATAATCAAAAATCTATGATATAATGTAACTGACAGATAAATAGTAATTTGAGAATTTATAGTATACCCCCTCATTTACTTTTAGATGATATTTAAATTATAATTTTATTGGTGGTGGAAAATATGAGTGATTGTTGTAAAAAAACGAAAAGAAATAATGAAGAAAAGAAGTAATTATTAAGCAGAATTAATAGAATAAATGGCCAAATAGATGGAATAAAGAAAATGATTGAAGAAGATAAATATTGTGACGATATATTAATTCAAATAGTTGCAGCTGAAAAATCATTAAAAAGTTTGGCAAATCTTATGTTTGAAAACCACATTTATCGATGTATTACAGATGATATTAAAAGTGAAGAAGTCATTGATGAATTGACAAGCTTATTTAAAAGATTTAATGATAGGAGGTTTATAAATGAAAAAGGATACTAAATCATGTGATGAAATTTGTAAATGTGGATGACAAGAAGGCAAAGAATGCACTTGTGAGGAAGCAAAATGTACTTGTGGATGTGAAAAAGGAAATTGCACATGTGATGAAACTTGCACTTGTGGTTGTCTAAATAACGAATTAAAGTGTGAATGTTCAAAATAACAGATATTTCTATTTAACAATTAGACCAATTAAAAAGTTGGTCTTTATTTTTGTATAAGATCAACTAATTTATTTGCGATTTCTTCTGAAGATTCTTTACATCCATTTATTAGCCAAAAATAATATACATTAAATATTCCACCTGTTAGAAATTAAGATTTATAATTATCATATTCTTTTTGGTGAATTGACAATTATTTATTTTCAAATTCAAATTTTAAAAGATGTATCAAATTTGCTTTATATATCAAAAAAAATTTGAATATTCCTTTAATTCATCACATAAAGCAAAAGAAAAATAAGCAAAAACTAGTTTATTTAAAGGATTATGGCAAGCTATTGTGGGATTATTTGTAAACGATATAATAAAATTCAATAAATAGAAAATTATAATTTGTATAGAAGTCGTTAAAATGATTTGCTTTTTTCATGATATAATATATGGTATAAAAAGAGCAAAAAATAGTAAATAGTAGGTGAGATTAGATGAAAATAGGAATAATAACTGATATTCATAGCAATATACAAGCGCTAAATGCAGTTTTTAATGAATTTGATAGAGTAAAAGTAGATAAAATTATATGTTGTGGAGATATAATTGGAATAGGAATAAATCCAGAAGAAACAGTACAAGCATTAATAAAGAAGAGAGATATGTTAATAGCGGTAACTGGAAATCATGAACAATATCTATTAAAAGGTTTACCAAAAGAAAGCCATGATGATAAAAGGAGTATGAGTAGTGAAGAAATTAAAAATCACGAATGGAATCATAATAAGTTAAGCAAGCAATCTAAAAGCTTTTTAATGAATTGTTATAATCAAAAAAATATTAAAATAGAAGGAAAGAGGATTTATATTATTCATTACCCAATAAATAGTGATGGAATATATAAAAAACATATAAAAAATCCTACTATTATAGAAAACGAAGAAATGTTTAAAGAAGTTGATGCCGATATATTTATATATGGACATACTCATACTTGTAGCATTAACAATAAAAACAATAAATGGTATATAAATACAGGCTCTCTAGGATGTCCTATGGATAGCAATATAGCTAGAGCAGGAATATTAGAAATAAATAATGGAAAAATAGAATTTAATATTGTTAATGTTGAATATAATGTTGAAAAAATTATAGAAGAAATTAATAAGTTAAAGTTTCCGTTCTATAAAGAAATATTGCGAATATTTTATGGATGTAAAAAATAGATTTTAAATAATACTTTATTAGATAACTTACAATTTATCAATCAGAGATAAGTGCTTCTCTTGGAAATGTAGAGATGGGAAAAACTAATGAAAATATATATTGATGCTAAAACCTCTTTGGGTAGAACAAAAGTAAATAATAACTATCAAAAATCAGATGTAACACTAACTATTAAAAATCAATGTGGAGATATAGAATGGATAATTAAAATTGCAGATCGATAAAAAGATTTGCTTTTCTTATGGTATAATATGATTAGATAGAAAAATAGTAATTTATTTGTTAGGAGGAAATATGAAAAAAAATATAAAAATTATCTTAATTGTTTTAAGTGTTTTAGTGGGAATTATCTTGTTAGATACATTACAGGCAAAGGCATTTAATAATAAACCTATTATAAAAATAGTAGAATATTATGATGGTGGAAATTTGTATCAAAAACATAAAGGTATATTAGTTGATACTTATGTTTATACAGATGGTAGTCAAAAAACATATTATAAATGGACAAATAGATTATATGATGAAACAAATGAAAAATTAGATATTACTTTAGAAGATGTAAATGATAAAATAAATAATTATTTTTCAAAAGATAATGTAGATAAATCTAATATAGCTCATTGGGCTATAGATGAAGAAAATAATGTTGTGGTAGTAGGAATGCTTGATATTAGTGTTGAAAAACAAAATGAATTTATAAATAATGTATTTTCAAGTTGCTGTGGTTTAAAATATATCAAATATATTAAAAACCACAAAATGATAGAATTCAAAGAATCTATTGATATATTTGATGCTGAAATTATTGAAACAAAAGAAGATTATATGATAGTTAAAGTTTTGAAAGAAAGTAAATCGTTTAAAAAAGATGATAAAGTTAGAATGAAGATTACTAGACCAACAAGTGGAATTAATGATTTTTATGTTGTAGGTAATAAAGTAAGGATTACTTTTAATAGAATGGTTGAAACTTCAAATCCTGTTCAAATAGGTGCAAATAAAATTGAACTTATTACAAATTAACAAATAACAATTTATAGAGCAGAAAATGCTCTTTTTTATTTATACACTCATGGAAATGAAATAAATAGGCTACAATATGATGAATATAAAAAATATTGAATATTTTATAAAAGTGTTATTAATAGTGAAGATGGAAGAAAACTAATAGAAAAAAATAATATTAGAATATACTTTAGTTTAATTATCTAATAATATATTTGAATCTACTTATACCTACTATATTATAATTAATTAACAATTAATAACTGAATTTGAAAAATCACTAAAGAATAGTAATTAATTATAATAGAAAATACTATTCTTTTTTAATATCATTTTATAAATAAATTTTAATATAATTATTAAAATTTTCAAATATTATGATATAATTTATTTTAGAATAGAGGTGTATTTATATATGAAAAGTATATCAATAAAAAGGCTATTATTAATGATATTTTTATTATTTATACCTGTAATAGTTTTTGCAAGTAGTGGAAATAGTGACTTTTCTCTTGGTATTGCATTAGGAATGGAAGTTTTTATGTCTGGGCACATGTCTGTTTTTGTTTTTATACCATTATCAAAGATGATTTCAAAAGAGAATAGTAAAAAAACTTTTTGGACTTTATTTGCAATAAGAGCTGGTATATTAATTTTTTGCGATTTTTTTATAACGCCATATATTGCAATAGTCGATTTTATAGCAGTATTTATAGGAGCTTTTATAATAGTTCCAATTTGTGCTGCTGTAACTAAAACCAAAATATATGGAACAAGTAATCAAGATTTAAACACAACATCTTTGCAAAATCAAATTAATGGTATAGAATTAAAATGTGCTAAATGTAATACAGTGTTAAATATTACAGATAAGATATGTCCGAGTTGTGGTGAACCATTTGATGGAAATAATGTAATTGTTTCTGAAAATGCAAATGCAGTAGTTCAAATTCCTCCAAAAAATATAGTATTACCAACAAACTTTGATGAAATGTATAGTTTTACAGAGGATAAAATGTTGGAAGAATTTATTAATAGAAAGTTAGCTAAAGTAGGTATAGATAAATCATCTAAATTAATTCCAAGTGATATTTTAAAAAGAAAGAAAATTTTAAACATCGTTTTTTCAATTTTGACATTTGTATTTATAACATTAATATTTTTCCATTTTCCAATATATACATATATAGTCGGATTAGTAATATTGTTTATTTTCTTTAGAGTAACAAGAAAATATGATTTAATTAAATATATGAAAAAGCAATTAAAAGCAAGACCAGGAGAAAAGATTTCAAATATTGTAATGAATGTAAAAAATACTTTTGTAATTGATAATTCAAAAGATATTTTTATAATAAGTTTATTGATGGCTGTTATTTTACCATTAATTATATTTTCATCACCTAGGATTTTATATGAAAAAGTTGATGATGGTTATGCTGTAAGATATTATGCATTTGGATTAACCAATTTTAAAACAGTTACTATTCCTGAAACTTACAAAAATGAAAAAGTAGTTAGTTTAAGAGGAAATACTTTTTCAAATATGCCATTTTTAGAAAGTGTTAATTTACCTGATACGATTACTGAAATAAGAGGTCAAGCATTTAAAAATTGTTATAAATTAGCTGAAGTTAATATACCAAAAAAATTAGAATATCTTGGTGGTGGCGCATTTTATAATGCTAAATCTATAAAAAGAATTGAATTACCAGATACATTGACATATTTAGGTGGAGAATCATTTTATGGAGCAAAATCATTAGAATATATTAAATTATCAAATAATCTCTCAGAAATTAGAGGCGATAGTTTTGAATATTGTACATCTTTAAAAAGTATTATAATCCCAGATAATGTAACAAGAATTGGTGGCCATGCTTTTTATGGAGATTCATCTTTATCAGAAGTTTCAATTAGTGAAAATAGTAAATTAAGTGAAATAGGATCATCAGCATTTAGACAATGTTCAAGTCTATATTATATAACTATTCCTTATGGAACTTATGTAAATGAAAGAGCATTTAAAGAAAGTCCAACAACTGTAAATAGATTTGATTATGAATCTTATGATAATAATTTTAGTATTATAGATGATTCAAATAATAGTAATAAAGATGAATGGTTAGAGGATTACATAGAATTAGAAAACAAATCAAAACATATAATTGAAGATTATTATGTATATAATTCTGATGAAACTATTGTTTTTGATAAATATGATATGATTATTTCAGTTTCTAGAGAAAGTAAGAATGATGAAATAAATTTTGCTGTGAAAGTGACTACTAAATTATACGGATCTACAATAATAAATTATAATAACACATTTAGATATGGTGAAAATTATGTTTACTGGAATAATTTTAAAATTATGTTTGTTGAGAATGATGATTCAACTGAATTAAAAATAATTGTTCAGAATATTGATGATTTATCATAATTAATTGGGGGATTTTTATGAATTATAAATATATACATTTATTATATGTTCCTACAATGGCATGCAATATGCGTTGTAAGTATTGTTATTTAGAGGATAATACCGTTGATGTTGAAACTAATTATAAACCTTTAGAAACATTAGAGTTTGCTATTAAAAAGTTTAGAGATAGCAATGTTATTCCATTTAATATTTCTCTTCATGGTGGTGAAGTTACGGCACTATCAAAAAATGATTTTTATGATTTAATAAAATTCATAAGTAGTTATTATAATGATAATAAACAATTAATAATAGATGGTGGATTTAAAATTGGAAACCCACACATTAAAACAAATCTGTATAATTTAGAAAAGCATATTGATACAATAAAAGAATTTAATGTTTCAATATCTGGTAGTTTGGATTTACCATTATCATTACATGATGAGTATAGAGTAACTAAAGGAAACCAAAAGACTTTAAAAAGGATACTTAAAAATATTGAATTGTTAAGAGATATACCTAACAAAAAGAAAGTATCAGCTACAATTTTTAAAGAACATTATAATCATATTGATGAAATAATAAAAGATATTAAATTCTTACATAATAATACTTGTCTTGATATGAATGATTTTAATTTTATGATTGGTTTTGATTATAATTCAAAGGGTATTTTACATCATATTACTGAAAAAGAGCAGGTTGAGTTTTATAAAAGAATGCACAAAGAATTTGATGGAACTGACTTAGATTATGGTGTTAATGGACCATGGTTTGATGAATTTGGTCCTGAATATTGTACAAATTGTGATAATTGTGGCGAAAAATTTTTTTTACTTGAAAGAAATGGAGATATATATTCTTGTGTAAGAGGGCAAAAAAATCCTGACTATTATTATGGGAATATATATAATAATACAGTTGAAGAAATATTAAATACAGCAAAAAATAAAATATTTATTAATCATAACAAACAATCATTAAATGAAGAGTGTACTAAATGTGGTTATCTATATATATGTAAAACTGGTTGTCCATTTGTAAAAAACAATTATAAATCAAATAAAAGTTATACTTGTAAATTACAACAAGTAATGTATAAAGATAGAAATTTATTAAAAGATAGATTTAATGATGAATTTGTATATGAATATGTAAAAAAAATGAGATTAGAAGACAAAGAAAAATATTTTCCAAACAAAAAGCAAACAGATTATCTAACTTTAGAAGAACTAATTAAACAAGATAATAATTTAAAATATATTTATGATAGTGAGAGTTTTATTTTAAAAGTTGATAATCAAGAATATCATTTAAAATCACAAATAATTAAAAAGTCTAGAGATATTATATATTTAACACCAAATAGCAAAATTGAAATATGGATGAAGAAAAACTTAATTGAAGAAATGTGTGATTATCCAGAAAATAATTCATTATATATTATGTTATTAAGTGGGAATTTAGTAACTTATGGGGATGAAAATAGAACAAAACAAAGACATATTGCTACGCATCAAATATATAAGGGTGTTTTAGATAATGGTAAGAAGAACAAAGAATATTATATTTATGATATTAAAAATATGATTGATAATTATAAAAATGAGTATTCTTCTGATAAACCAAATAATATATTTTTTACAACATCTTCTCTTAGAGATTATCACTATGTTAAGCAAAAGAATAATGCTTATTATCATATTCAAGCAATTAATTTACCATTTCAAAATATAGAATTTTATTATTTAGATAAGGAGTTAAAAAATGAATAAAGAACCTGAAACTTATGAAGAACTAATACGATATAAAAGATGTGTTGATTTGACTTCACATTATGAATTATCTCAAAAAGAATTGGATAGAATTTATAACTACTTGGCAACATATCCTAATGCTATTATTATTGGTAATGAAAATAGTTTAACTCTTAAAGTTAATTATAAACCAGAAATACAACCTGAAATAATAAATGCAAAATGTATAGATTCTAGTATTGATGGTATAAGACTAACTAATGATTCTTTTACAATAATTCCTCACTATGTTCCATCAAGCAGTAGCGGATATAGTGGTGGTTCATCATCAAATAATAACAATAATAATAACAATAACAATAGATAGGAGGAAATATGCCTTTAATATCAGATAGTTTTCATAAAGAAAAATTAAAAGACTTTGGAATAAATATAAAGACAAAATATTATGTTGGAAATAAAGTTTATGAGCGAAATACTGATGATTCAATAAATGATGATATAATATCCGGTATAATATGTGAAAAAGATTATTATATTGATAAAAAACTAGTACATAAAGAAACAAAATTCGATTCTAGAATAGAATATACATTTGTTTCAAAGGAAATGGAAAATAAAGAATACAGATGTCCTAACTGTGGGATGCAATCAAGGTTAAAAGATTTTGTTGATGGATGTCCTTATTGTAAAACTTATTACAATATTGATTACACAGATAAAGATTTAGGAAGTAAATATCATTATGATAGAGTATTAAGAAATAATACATATAGAATTATTACAGGAATTGTTGATTTAATTATCAGCATTATTCTTTGTTTCTTTTTCATTAAATTTACATCAAGAACATTCAATATTGTAGATGTATCTAAGGTTTTTATATATGGTATTATTTTATCCATGATATTGTATTATTTTTTCTATATTTTAGATGCTTATATAATATTAGTCCCTATAAAAAGATATAAAGATAAACAAAATCAAAAACAAAAGGATTTTTGGGATAGGACTAAAATAGATAAAAAAAGTTTTTTCAATAACTTAAATTATGAAGTAAGAAAATATTATTATTCCAAAAATAATATTATTGATTTTGATATATTAGATTACATAGAATTTAATGATTTTATAAAAAATAATTTACAATATATAAAAGTTTTAGCAGAAGTTAGAATTGTTTATTATGATATGGGAAAGATAAAGTCAAAATTTACTAAAGAAGAATATATATTTAAGAAAAATCCAAATGAGAAATTAGAATTAAAAGATGGCGCTAATATAATAAAATGTCATAATTGTGGTGCTTCTATTGATGCAACAAAATCAGTTTGTTCTTATTGTCATACTGAAATAAAATATTTACAAGAATGGATTTTAGAATGTAAATAACTAAGATACAAGAAATAAACCAAAGGGATGAATTTAATTTTCACCAAATTAATTATAAGATGTGGGAGTAAACCATGCTAAAACATAAAATTCATTTAGTAATTGCTAAGAAATTAATAAAGAATCTTTAATTAGTTATATTACTAATGCGGAAGTAGATAGTCCAAGGTTGTATAATATAAAAAGTAATTTATTTTATAAAATATTTAATAAGAAAGAACTTGATAAAATGCTTAATGAATGTTATAACTATATTATAGATTATACTAATAAATAGAAATTAATGTTAAAATTTTTGAAATGAAATAAAAATTATTTAAAAAAATAATTATTAATGTCAATCATTATTGGCAATGGATAAATAATAGGTTATTGAAGGGAAGGTATTTATGAAAAAAAAGATTTTACAAATTAATGCAATTATATTTTTTATTATTTTTGCAATTGTGGTAATTAGTATGAATATAGATATTAATAAAATAGCGACTAATACTATTTTAAATTCTGATATGTTAATAGAATTAAATAATAATGAATATCAATATGATATAAATAGTAATAAGATAGGTACAATATTAAATTTTAATACTTCAAATAAGGGTTTAGATTCTGAACCAGATTATTCAAGAAGTACTCTTGAATTTAATAAAAATGAAGATTTTGACATATTGATAAGTAATTTATTTGAAGCATCTGAATTATCTAAACTTAAAAATAAATATTGTTATAAACAAGATTCTTCTAAATGTAATATTCATATTGCTCAGCCAAGAATAATTAAAACTAAAAGTGGAAAATATATATTAGTATTTTATACAACTACGGATTATATATACTTAAAATATAATAATGATAAAGTTAGTTTATTAAATAATGGACTTGATGTGTATTATACTATTTCAGATGATTTAAAGCATTGGACTACGCCAAAATTATTATTTGAATGTAATTATAAAGAAGGAGTCGGAATTAATAATACTTCTTCAAACAATGATGTAGTTTATGGATATGTTTTCCCATTCCTATTAGAATTAAGTGATGGTAAAATAATGTTATTAGTAGCGAAATGGGGTATAGGTAAATATGCTTATGCTACAGCTGATGCATTTAACATTAATGGTATTTATATTAAATATGGAACAATAAAAGATAATCAAATAGAATGGACACAAAAAGAAGAACAAATTTATAAGGGTTTAATATATGATCCAACTGCAATTGAAACTAGTGATAATGAATTGCAAGTATATTTTACTTCAATAGCTCCTGTTTTATATTATCAATCAGATCAAACATCAAAAATGTATAATGGAGAATATTATTATGCTGTGCAAAGTTCACTCCATAATTCTTCTGGGGTAGCAATGATATCAATGTTAAAAGATAAAACTTCTGGAAAATATGTATCTACATATACTATGCCAGAAAATGATTTACTTCAATATTATAAAACTAATAGAAATCCATATGTTGCATATAGAATAAATCAATCATATGTTGCTACAAAAACTAGTCCGAATATTCCTTATGATTTTTTAAATGGTAAACCTGCAGTTAATGGGTTGAAATTATATGGGTTTAAGGAAAATGGTAAAGTAATTCAAATGGGCGATGGAATGGCAAGTCCTTTAATACTAAATAATAAAACAATGGTTATGCCACTTGAAAGTACATATATTAAGGAAATAAAATGTAATACAAATAATTGTATTACAAGTGATTTGGGTATATCTTTAGCATATTCTAAACCAACTCCATTAAGTATTAATGGTCAAATTAAGAATAAATATTGGATTGATTTATCAAATGATTTCTTAAAAAATGCCAAAAATAAAAAATATGCTAGTGAAAAAGAGGTATATTTAAACAATAATGGTCTTGACTCAACTGAAGTAGGTCCAATAAACAGAAGTATACCAGTAAATACTGGAAGTGGTCCAGATATAGTACAATTTCCATCAGGAGAAACATTATTGTCATATCATCTTTGGCCAAGTTTTCAAATAAAAATTGGAGATAATAATGCTAAATTTGATAATGAGAAAATTAGTAATGGAAATATTGAAGAAATAAGATGTTTTGTTGGTGGAAGTCTTGAAACAAATGAATATAATCAATATTTACATCAAAAATTAAGTCGTAATACATATTGTGCTGCAATTAATATTGCTGATTTTGGTACAACTAATAAAGGTGGTTATAATTTTGGTGGATTATATATCGATAATTCTCATAGAGTATTAGCAACATTGACTTATGAAGATAGTGATGGATCACATTTGAAAATATCACAATATTATCTTAATCATAGTATAGATTCATATAGTGATGGTTTATCTCAAGAAAATGATGATGCATTATTTATTGGTAGTGATTCAAGTGCTCAGGAAACAGTAAGGTCTTTTCATGATAATGATTACTTATATTTTGTAGTTGATAGATTAGATACTTCAATATCATCTGCTGATTCTAATGGACTAAGAATTCATAGTGATGGATTAATGTATAATGGTAAAAAATATAATTATTTGTGGATTTCTTTTAATAATCAAAAAATAACAAGGACTAATGTTGGTTTTGAAGGAAATTTAGAAAAAATAGAAAACTTAGTATCAGCAAAATATATTTATAGTGATAATGGTTATAAAGTAATAGTTAAAATTCCAAAAATAGATAAAAATAAAAATTTTTATTTTATTGATAGTAATACACAAAAAATTGAATTATTTCCTGCAATAACAAAAGGGGACAAATATGATACTCTTGCAGGCACTAGAGAAGATAATATGAATACTTGGATTCATGTTTATTTAAAAAAACCGAAAGAAAATATTAATATTCCAAGTAGTTCATCAGATAAGTTGTATACAGGAAATATTCAAAAACATGGAATTACAATTCCCGAAAATACATCGATTGTAAGTGCTTCTAGTACACTGGAAGCAAAAAATGCTGGTGAATATGTAATAGTTTTAAAATTAAATGATACAAGTAAATATGTTTGGTCAGATGGAACATCAGAAAATAAAAAGATAAAATGGATTATTAAGCAGGCAACACCACAAATTACATTAACTGCTAAAATATCAGATTATTCAGGAAATGCAATTTCAGCAAATACAGCAAATGTAAATCCAGTTGGTGGAAAAGTTTCATATGTATATTATATAGATAGCAATTGTTCAACAAAAACTACATTAGAAAATGGAGGAGCAAAAAGTATAGGGGGAGCGCCAATTAATGTGGGAACGTATTATGTAAAAGCAACAGCGACGGCTTCTTTAAATACAAAACAAGTAAGTAGTGGCTGTATAAAACATGTAATTAATAAAAAAGTATTGCCAATTCCTGTAAAAATGGGCGATAGATTGTATAGTGGTAGTGTACAATCAAGTGGAATTGTATGTCCAAAAGGAAGTATAACTGGGGGAGAAGCAAGTGGTGTAAATGTTAAAACATATACACAAACATGTACTTTATCTTCAAATAAAAACTATATTTGGTCAGATGGAACAACAAAAGTAATTAAAATAGATTGGAAAATACTATCTAAAGAAGAAACTTACAAAGTAACATTTAATGATGGAAATAATGAATTATATTCTGGATATGTAAGTTCTGGAAAAACTATTTCAAGACCTTCAATTAATCCTGAAAAAGCGAATTATAGGTTTGATAATTGGTATGAAGATACTTCATTAACAAAAATATATGACTTTAGTACTCCTATAAAATCTAATAAAATTATTTATGCAAAATTTATTGAGCAAAAGAAAATTATTTTAGATATTAATGGTGGAGTTGATAATGGCTTTAAAAATTATTTATATGATAAAGGAGCAACATTAAATAGATATGATATTGAAAAACAATTAAATGAATTTATAATACCTCCTGATAATAAAAAAATTGATTATATTACTATCGATGGTATAAAGTGGGAAAAAAATACTTATATATTAAATAATAATATAACAATAAAAATAATATGGAAAGACAAAGGAATTACTTATGAAATATTAAATGGAAATAATCAATCCTATATTATTGACTCGAATTCAAATTTTATAATTAAATCAAGTGGGGATTTAGAAAAATTAATAAATATAACAATGGATGGAATTGTTATTGATACTTCAAACTATGATATAACTAGTGGAAGTACTATACTAACTTTAAAACCAAGTTATTTAAATCAATTAACAGTTGGTAAACATGAAATTGAATTTATATATAGTGATGGAAGCGCAAATGCTGAATTAATAATAGTTAAAGCAGATGAGAGTGATAGTTTTTATAAAAGTATAAAGAAAGATAGAAATTACAAATATATTATGATATTATTAGGTGCATTATTTTTAATAGGAATAATTATATTTATTAAAAGAAAGAAGAGAGTGTAAAAAACTTTGTGTAAAGTTACCAATCTAAGGTAATAAAGATAATTGAGATTGACTAAATATAAAAAACTATGAATTTCATAGTTTTTTTAAGTATATAATTATAAATATTTTATTTTGATGGTGTAAGTTTTCTTGTTAATATATTTTCTTTTTCTTCAAATAAAGTTATTTCTGATTCAATAGTTTCATCTGTAAATTTTTTATCTTGATATTCATCAATTATTCTTGAAGTATTAAGTGCAATTTGTCGTCTTTCTTCTTCTAAACTAGGTGCTGGTTTTCAAAATACAATATGACCGGCACTAACACAATCTATTGGCATTCTCTGACTATTAAATAACTTAACATCACAATCTGCAAATTTATTGTGAACTCTAAAATAAGGTGAGGAATAGCAATCATCTAAATATCTTATTCCTCTTTTTAATCATATATATGCTCTTTCAATACATAAAATATTTAATTTTTATTTGTAAATCTAATCGCATGGTATCATAAAACTTTATATATTTCAATGTAATTAAAAAATTGTTATAATAGTATTGATAAAAATTACATTCTGAGCTTATCAATTATAAATTTTTGTAATATTATAAACATATGAAAAAGACACGAAATTTCTAATTTTTTAAAATTTGAAATAATGTCTTTATTTAGTATATAATATAAATTAGATAAACAAATAGTAATTTACAAAGGAGTATAAAATGAAAATTTATATCATAGAAAAAGATAAAAATAAATTTAAATATCTTAATGTATATTTTAAGGATTTAGAAAACTTTTCATTAATAAATCAAGATATCAAAAAATTTTTAAAAGAAAATAAAGAAATTGAGTGTGTAGTTTCTCCAGCAAACTCTTTTGGAATTATGGATGGAGGATTTGATTTAGCTTTAACTGAATATTATGGAAATCAATTACAGGAAAGAATACAAAAATATATTATAGAGAACTATTATGGGGAACAACCGGTAGGGACAAGTTTTATCATAGAAACAAAGAAAGACAATCAATTTCTTATACATACTCCAACGATGAGAACACCAAATAAAATAAAAGATAATCAAGTAATTTACCAAGCTATGAGAACTACTTTGATTGAAGCAAAAAGAAATAATATAAAAAGCATAGTAATTCCAATGTTCGGTGGAACAACAGGATGTTGCTCACCTCAAAAAATTGCTGAATTGATGAGATTGGCATACGATCAAATCAATAATATTCCTGATAAAATTAATTGGGATTATGCTTATAAGATAGAAATAGATAAATAGTAATTTGTTAAGGAGATATTAGTTAAATATGCCTTAATAAATTTAAGAAAATATGTAGAATATTTTAATATTTTATATTAGAATATTAAATAAGGAGATTGATGCAAATGAATATAGAAAAAATAAATCCAAATATAAAGTATGTATATCATTATACATTAAAGAAAAATGTTAAAAAAATATTAAATGATAAGGCAATAAAATCAAAAGATCAATATGTTTTTTTTACTAAAAGTCTAAATGATTCTATTATTGCATTTGAAAGAGAAATGATGCAGGAGAATAAACTGTATATTGATGTAGAAGGAAATTTGAGAAAAAGAGAAAAATGTAATAAAGACGATTATTGCATTTTAAAAATCCCATATATAAATGATAATCAATTTTATACATTTAATTTTGAAAACCAAAGTAAAGAATCAATTTATACACTATCAATAAGTCATAAAGGTAACTATAAATTTGAAGAAGCAAAAGTATTGGAATTTCCTAAAAATAGAAAATTAAATGTTTTTAGCAAAACTGCTGTTGCATTAATTCTATCAGGTATAGTGTTATTTCCATATAACGCTTATGCTTCTAGTTGGTTAGATACTAATAATTATGATATTAGTTGGTATGAGAATGAAGAAGGTACTAAATATGAAATAAACACAGCAGAACAAATGGCTGGACTTGCACATTTAGTAAATAATGAGAATAAAACATTTATGGGAAAAAATATTTCTATTACTGAAGATATAGATTTAACAGCAAATACATGGGAGACAATAAAGGATATTTTCGAAGGAACTATATCTGGAAGCATATGTGGAAGCCATAGAATTATATTGAATTATTTAGATGGAAAGCTTGTAGAAAATAAAGATATTAGCATGGTAGAATACTCATACAAGATCTTAGAAGATAAAAATAATTTAAAAAATGTTGTTATTGGAATGCCTTATACAGTTGAAAAATTGAAACTAGCAACAGGTGCAAGAGCAGTATTTTTAAACAATAAAGAACTTTCAAACGATCAATCATTATTAGATTTAAAAGAAAACGATACAATTGAAGTATTTACAGGAAACTATAATGTATTTATTAAAAACTCAAAAGGAATAACTGTACCGTTTTATTTTGAGAGTGGAGATTCAATAGATAATGTAAAAACAAAATACTCTGAAAAAGTTAATATTCCTAAAAATAAAATAATTTTAAAATATAATGAAAAAGAACTAGAAGATGAAAGAACATTGGCAGATTATAATATACAAAAGTATAAC
>JAQXHG010000006.1 GCA_029007115.1 bacterium
TGTTGGATCACTAAGATATTTACCTTTTCTAAAAGAAATAATTATTATTTTATTGCCTTCATCATGAAGTTTATTAATTACTTCACGTGCTCCTGGTTTAATCTCAGCATGACTCATAATATATTCAAGTCTATCAGCAAAGAATTTACCTTTCATATCTTTTTCCCAACCCATCATTTCAGTAAATTCATATGCACTTTCATCTTTAATACCACTACCGCCAAGAACTTCTTTATCATATTTATCTGCCTCTAGTATTATAAGTTCATTTGTTGAACATATAGTATCATCCATATCTATTCCAATTACCATAATATATTACCTCACTTTAATAATAATTTTAACGCTGATTTTATTTGCATCTCTATGCTTAATGTATTATCTACTTTAGGAAGTATTCCTTTAATATCAGCACTCTTATATCCAAGAGATTCAAGTGCCAATACAAGTTCATCATTTGTAGAAGTTGTATCATTTTCTACACTAGATAATTTTCCTTTTAAATCAAGAATAATTTGTCTTGCAAGTTTTTCACCTATTTTTGGAAATTTCTTTAAATATAGAATATTTTCTCTATCTATCGCATCTACGATACCATTGATTGATCCAGTTGCTAATATTGGCATTGCCATTTTAGGACCAAGTCCCTTAACACTAATAAGTCTTAAAAATACTTCTCGCTCTTCTTCACTTTTAAAACCATATAACGCTTCCTCATCTTCTCTAATCAAATGATAAACATAAGCAATATCTTGCGTTCCTTCTTTAAACTTGTATGGATTTGGCGTATATATTTTATATCCAACTCCACAACAATCAATAACAACATAATTAGCAAGTGTCTTACTAACTGTTCCTTTTATATAATCAAACATAATATTATCCTCTCTTTATCATTATACCATATAAAAAGTGATTAATATATCACTTTATTAATATTTTCCACTCTTTAGCATATCTTTATATTTTCTATTAATTCTAAACATTACATTCTCAACATACTTTTTATCCTTATCTATAAGTTCTGTAATTTCTTTATTATTAAGACCTTTTAATTTAAGTTCAAATACAATATTTTCATTTTTACTAAGTCTATTTTTAATTTCTTTAATTAAGTTACTACTTTCCTCATTTTCTAAAAGAACTTTAGTTGGATCTTGACTATCATCTCTAAAGATATCATAAAAACTGTTCCCAGTTTGTTCTATTAATTTATCAAGTGAATATGAATTATTTAATATTCTACTTTTTTGTCTAAATGTCCTTCTTATACTACTCATTATACTTGTTTTAATACATGCACAAGCATAAGTATAAAACTTAACTTCTTTGCTTTCATTATATGTTTTAATCGCATGAATTAAACCAATTAATCCTTCTTGATAAAGATCAGCAACCTCAATTCCTATAATATTATATTCTCTTAAATAATCTTTTAATATTGTAAGAATACAGCCTTTGTATTTTTCTATTAAAATTATTTCTGCTTCTTCATTATTTTCATTACATAAATATATAAGTTCATTATCATTTAATGTTTTATACTCCATAACCCTCCTATTTATATTTCATCATTTCATATATTAATATACCTGCTGCTACACTAGCATTTAATGAATTTATTTTTCCTTTCATTGGTAATGATATTATTTCATCACAAGTATTAGTAACTATTTGTTTTAATCCATGTCCTTCACTACCTATTACTAAACATGTCTTACCATCATATTTGATACTTCTAAAGTCTTTTCCATTTGCTTCCGCACCATATACCCAATAACCTAAATCTTTAAGTTTTCTAATAGTATTTGATAAATTTACCACTTCTACTATTTTTACATTATTTAATGCTCCACTAGATGTTTTATAAACAGTACTATTAACCGATACACTTCTATTTTTAGGTATTATTATATAATTTACTCCAGCACACTCACATGTTCTAATTATAGCTCCAAAATTATGCGGATCTTCAAGACTATCTAACATAACAATAAAGTTACTATTATCATCTTTCTCAATATCAGAAATAGTTAAATAATTATATTCTTCTATATCTAAAGCAATACCTTGATTAATACTATTAGAACACATCTTATCAAGTTTATTTTTATCAATATGAAACTTTTTTAAATTTTTTTTATTTATTTTATTTAAAATTACTTCATCATTAAAATTATTATCTAAAAATACCTTATATATTTTAGTATCACTATTAAGTATTTCATTTACTACATTTCTTCCATATACTAACATATTTTACTCCTTTAACTTTTTTATTAAAAACTTTATAAAATTAGTCATCAATAATAATATTAAGTATGCTATATCAAATACAAAGAAATACATTATTCCAAATAAAGTTTTAACTGCTGAATCAAGACTACTAGGAAAAATAATTAAATCAAACATATTAAATAAGAAAAATAATATTATTTGAACAATAATCATTAAAAAAGTAGTAAGTAATTCTTTATAATTTATATAGTCTTTTTTTCTTTTAATAATTAAATATATATACATAAAAAGTAATAATAACATTTCAATTAATATTACAGTTTCTATATTATATCTAACAATAAAAATTAAAACAAGAAAATTAATTAGAAAAACTATTATTGGCAATATAATCATAAATTATCCTCTTTTAACTCTTTACTTAAATTATATCCTGCGACTGCACCTTCACTAACCGCAGTTGATACCTGATATAATTCTTTTTTAATTATATCACCGCAAGCATATATATATTTATGTTTAGTTTTCATATTATTATCTACTATTATATAACCTTTTTCATCAGTAATATTTAAATCTTTCAAAAATGAAGTATCAGATGAATATCCATAATATATAAATACACCATCTACACTAATTATTTCATTGTTATCAAGTTCAACACCATTAATTGTATCATTACCAATAAAATTAGTAACTTTTCTATTATTAATAATCTCAATATTCTTACTGTCTAATTTTTCTATAAGAGTCTTATCTTCAATTTCTTTATTAGTTATAATTTTAGTAGTAGATGCAAAATCACTTAAATATATTGCTTCCTCTACTGCAGATGGACTACTGCCAAGAACAACTACATTCTTGCCCCTATATAAAGGTGCATCACATATTGCACAATAACTTATTCCTTTTCCTAAAAATTTTTCTTCATTTAAAAGCCCACTCTTCTTAAGCTTTCTTCCAATTGAAATAATTATGCCTCTTGTCTTAAACTCACCCTTTGTGGTATATATAGTCTTATAATCTTTGTTGTCTTTTATATCTAATACTTTAGTAATTTTATATTCTATATTCTCATTATTAATATGTTCAAACATAGAGTAAGCCAAATCACTTCCACTAATACTTTTAAATCCAAGATAATTTTCTATCTTGGATACTTTATTCAATATTCCACCAGGCATATTTTCTTCTAATATTAATGTTTTTAAATTACTTCTCTTAGCATATATACTCGCACTCATACCAGCGGCACCCATACCAATTATTATACAATCGTACATATTATCTCCTTAAAATCTTATTTCTTCATCATATCTATTATATAAATCTTCTAGTTTTGGTTTTTGATGTTGACTTATAATAATATATATACCAACAAATACCATAATCACGCTAACTATTTGAGCAACTTTAAAATCAAATAACATTAAACTATCTGTTCTAAATATTTCAATTATAAATCTAATAATACCATACCATATTAAATAAATACTCATTATTTGACCTTTTTTAATATATCTAAATCTTCTTACAATAAGCATAGCTATTACACCAATTAAACAAGCAATTGATTCAAAATAGAACATTGGTAAATGATATTCACCATTTATAAGCATATTATCAATTACAAATTGAGGAATTATTTTCATATTAACAAGAGTTTTATATGAAACTATACTTCCATACGCTTCAGCATTAAAAAAATTACCCCATCTTCCTATTGCTTGAGCTAATAAAACACCTGGTGCTAAAATATCTAATACTTTTTTAATATTAGCATTATATTTTTTACAATATATAATTGCTGTTATAAGTCCAAATAATATACCTCCATGAATAGCAAGACCACCATTCCATATTTTATATATTTCATTTGGATAAGCCATATAATAATCCAAATTAAATATAACATAATAAATTCTTGCACCAAGTATACCAAATATTAATCCCCAAAACATTAAATTAAACATAAAATCAGTTTTAACTTTTTGCCTTTTAGATTCATTCATTATTAATAAATATGCTAAAAACACTCCAGATAATATTAAAACACTATACCATCTTATCTCAAAACCCTTTATACTAAAAATAACTGGTGACATATTATTTCCTCCTAAAACTATTAGTTACTATACTATCTAAAAACATTTTCATAGCACTTATAAATATGGCTATTATAAATGTAGTAAATAATCCTCCCATTTCAAAGGCACTACCCATTAACCAATCACATATTTTAAGTATTATTGCATTTACTATTGGATATGTAATACCAAAAGTCATAATAGTTAGTGGTAATGTAAAAAAAACTAGAAAAGGTTTAATAAAGCAATTAAGCATGCTAAGTATTAAAGCAGCAATTATAGCATAAAAGAAATTTTCAATGTAAATTCCTCTAAATAAAGATCCTGCTATCATTAGAACTATTGCATATACTATTAATCCAACAAAAAACTCAGTTAAATCACTCTTATTATCATTTTCTTTAGTAGTATCAATTTTATACACCTTCTTACTCATTAATTACAAGCTCCATTCTTTACGCAATTATAAGCAGTTTCACCCCTATTATTAGTATCAGTTTTACAATCATCAAGAATTTTTGAATATTCTGAATCACTATCTTTAAATGTTTCATCTGTTACATAAGCATAATCACTACCATCTTTACAAGATACATATGTTTTTCCATTTCTAAATTTTTTATCATCATTTTTAAATAAAACATATCCTTCACATAAAGTAGTACCATATTTAATATCAGACTCATAATAATTTAAAGCTTTTAAATCTGAAATACATATATAATATGTAAAATCATCTTTTTTTCTTACAAGAGATTTATTTTTAGTGGTAGTATCAGTTGAATCAGGTTTACAATATTCTTTATACTTTGAACTAATTGGATTATCACAAAAATCATTTATTAATAATTGTGAAGCATCGGACAAATTATTTTCATCAATCTTAATTGCATTAATCTTATTTTTATTCAATATCTTAGTTACTGCAGGAACACTAATAGCAACTAATAACCCAAGTATAACTATAACTCCTAATAATTCCATTAATGTAAAACCATTCTTATTTTTCACATTTATCATCTCCATAAATATTCTAACATTTTTTAATATATTTTGGCAATACAATTTACTTTAATATATTTAAGCAACAAAAAAGTCAATCTAATAGACTGACTACTTTGTTTCTTCTTTTGCAACTTTAATAGTTTCTTTTCCCTTATAATATCCACATTTAGTACAAGCTCTATGTGGAGCAACTACTTCACCACAATTACTACATGTTGTCACTGTAGGAGCAGTTTTCTTTAAATGAGTTCTTCTTTGTCTTTTAGCAGTTTTACTAATTCTTCTAAAAGGTAAAGCACCAAATAAAGTAATGTCTAATTTCATTTTTATTCCTCCTTTTGTTTATCAAGTTTAATAATTTTTTCACATCGCTAAAGTATTTTCTCATAAAAAACAGAAAATATCAAGTCAATTTAAGTATTTTCCTTTAAATTTGATTAATTTTAATACTTTTTTATTATAAAGTCTTATAGAAATAATCATTACTTTTTGATATACTCTATTAAGTGAGGAGGATAATATGAAGAAAATAATAGGTATAATTGCAGAATATAATCCATTTCATAACGGGCATAAATATCAAATAGATAAAATAAAAGAAAAATATAATGATTCTATTATAATCGTATGTGTCTCATCATCATTTACTCAAAGAGGAGAATTATCAATATTAAATAAATGGGAGAAAACTCAAATAGCTCTTAAAAATGGTGCTGATATTGTAATAGAACTTCCATACATATATTCTACTCAAAGTTCTGATATATTTGCAAGTGCTGGTATTAAATTACTAAATGAATTTAAAATTGATGAATTATGTTTTGGAAGTGAAGAAAATAATATAGACAAATTAATTAAATGTGCTAAAACACAACTATATAACAAAGACTTTGATATCAAAGTAAAAGAATACTTAGATACTGGGATTAACTATCCTACTGCTTTAAATAATGCTTTAAAAGACTTATGCAACTATGAAATAACTACACCTAATGATTTATTAGCATTAAGCTATATAAAAGAAATATTAAAAAATAATTATGATATAAAATTATTTAATATTAAGAGAACTAATAATTATCATGATAAAAACTTAAACGATTCTATTGTTTCAGCATCTAACATAAGAAATAAAATAACAAATGGTATTGATATTATTAATCATGTACCAAAAGATGTATATAAATTATTAAAAGACAAAAACATATCAACTAAATATTTTGAATACTTAAAATATAAAATAATATCAGATAATGATTTAAATAAATATGTTGATGTTGATGAAGGATTAAGCACAAGAATTAAAAATGCTATTAATTCTTCTAATTCATTAGAAGAATTAATCGAAAACATTAAAACTAAAAGATATACTTATAATAAAATATATAGAATGTTATGTCATATATTATGTTCATTTACTAAAGACGAAAATAACCAAACAAAAAATATAGAATATATTAGAATTCTAGGATTTACAAAAAATGGACAAGAATATTTAAACAAAATTAAAAAAGAATTTACAATAGATATCTTAAATAAATATGATACATATAACTATAGAGGATTAGAAATTGAAAAAAGAGTAACAGATATCTACTCTTTAATATATGAAGATATTTCAAAACAAGAAATTCAAAACTCACCAATAATTACTAAATAAAAACATTTTAGTTAAATTCTAAAATGTTTTATTTTGCTTCATACCAATTTTTTCCATATGATATACCAACTTTTAATGGTACTGAGAGTTTATATACTTCTTCCATGGTATTTTTTACTATATTTAATACTTCTTCTATTTCATCCTTAGGAACATCAAATATTAATTCATCATGTACTTGTAATAACATTTTTGATTTATAATTTCCTTTCTTAATTCTATCATAAATCTTAATCATCGCAAGTTTTAATATATCCGCAGCTGTTCCTTGTATAGGAGTATTAAGAGCCATTCTATCTCCAGAAGATCTAATTAAATAATTAGTATTTTTTATCTCTTCAATAGTTCTTTTTCTATTAAATAAAGTTCTTACATACCCTGTTTGTCTTGTCTTTTCTATTATATTTTTCATATAATTATCAACTTCAGGATAAATAGATAAATATTTATCAATATATTTCTTTGCTTCATTTGGAGTTAGAGATAAGTTCTCACCAAGTCCGTACCCACTAATACC
Organism: bacterium; assembly: GCA_029007115.1. GTDB lineage: Bacteria > Bacillota_I > Bacilli_A > RF39 > UBA660 > CAG-1000. Next base: position 7,508 of record JAQXHG010000006.1, read on the forward strand.
ATATACAATGCCAAATATAACCGCTTTTGCTGTCCTTCTCATATTTGAAGTTACTTCTTTATCAGAAACATCAAATATATCACAAGCAACATGTGTATGTATATCCTCATCATTTATAAATGCTTCTTTTAAAGAAGGACAATCACTAATATGAGCAAGTATTCTAAGTTCAATTTGAGAGTAATCACTAGATAAAAGATATCCATCATAACTTGGTAAAAATGCTTTTCTAATATTTTTACCCTCTTCGCTTCTAACCGGTATATTTTGGAGATTAGGTTCTATTGATGATAATCTTCCGGTTCTAGTACCGGTTTGTTTATATATTGTATGAATTTTATTATCTTCTAATATATAATCATTAAATGTTTCTAAATATGTAGTAAGTAATTTATTTAAATTTCTATATTCTAAAATATATTCGATAATTGGATGATATTTTGATAGTTTAAGTAATACATCATGTGCAGTAGATGTTGCATTTTTTCCTCTTCCTTTTGGTAAATTAAGTTTATCATACAAAATAGTACCAAGCTGTTTAGGACTAGAAATATTAAACTCTTCACCAGCAAGTTCATATATTTTAATTTCTAAATTATTAACTCTTAATTTAATATCTTCTTTAAGTTCATCGATTACTTTACTATCAACTCTAATACCATTAATTTCCATATTAGTTAAAACTTCAATTAAGGGATGCTCAATATTATAATATAAATCATACATTTCTTCATTCTTTAATTTATTGTTAAATTCTTCATAAGTATCATATAAAAACTTAGACTTAGACACAATAGCAAGTTTAGTTTCATCATCACTTAATTTATTTTTAGTATTTATTATCATATCATAATACGGTATTTCAACACCAAAAGTAGTACTTAAATATGATATATCATCTTTAACATTATATTCAAGTAAGTATGATGCTATAAAAGTATCAAAATCACTTTTAACACACATATTATATTTATTCAAAAATACATTATTTTTTTTATTATCAAAAGTAACAAGTACATTATTTAATAAATCTTTATTAAGCATTAAACTAGCACGATCAAAATAATATAAATTCTGTCCATCATAAATAGATGCTCCTATAAAATTAGCTTTATTATAATTAGGATTATCAATTTCTAAATAAAAACTATATTTATTACTTAAATTTATCTTTCCTTTAACTTCAATATAATTTAAATTTGATTGTTCATTTTTTATAACAGGAATATTTTTTAAAAATGAATTAAATTCTAATTCTTTATACTTGTTTATTAATTCATCCCTTTTAGGACCATTATACTTAATACTTTCAAATGTATACTCGAAATCAATATTTTTATATATCGTAGCAAGTTTATATGAAAAATATGCATTTTCTTTATCATTTTCTAATTTTTCTTTAGTTTTTCCACTAATTTCATCTAAATGATTATATACACCATCCAATGTTTCATACTTTTGAAGCAAACTAAGAGCTGTTTTTTCTCCTATTCCTTTAACACCCGGTATATTATCACTAGAGTCTCCCATTAAAGCCTTTAAATCAACCATATGAATTGGTTTAATTCCATAATTTTCAAAAAAAGTTGTTTCATTCATCAAAATATAATCTTTTTGCTTTAAAAGTTTAACATCAACTTCAGCACTAATTAATTGTAGTAAATCCTTATCACTACTTATTATAGTCGCATTATAATTTTTATCCTCATCTGCCATACGAGCAAATGTTCCGATAATATCATCTGCTTCATAATTATCTATTTCAATATATTTAATTCCTAATAAGTCACATAACTCTTTAGCAATAGGAAATTGTATTTTTAAATCACTTGGTGTTTCAATTCTACCATCTTTATAATTATCATATAAATCCTGTCTAAAGTTATGACCTTTATCAAATGCAATCATCATATATTCAGGTTTCTCTTCATTAATTATTTTATTTATCATATTAATAAATCCATATAATGCATTTGTTGGTATTCCTTTAGAATTTTTCATTAAATTACCATTATATGCAGTTGCATAATAACTTCTAAACAATAAATTATTACCATCTACTAAAATTGCTCTTTTTTTCATGTATAATCACCATTATTTATTTTACCATTATTTAGTTTTATTATAAAGAAAAACAATGTATTTCTACATTATTTAATTATTTTCAAATAAATTCATTTTTAATTCTTCATATGACTTTAATACAGCATCTTTTTCTTCAAATGCAATACTCTTAATTTTATTAGTAATTGGATCTATTTCACTAATTAAAACAACTGCTGTATCAAGAGTATCATCATCATTAATAGTATACGCTATATAATTTTTATTATATTCTTCTAAACTAAAAGAAAGAATTATTTCAATTTTTATCTCTTCTCCAGTTTCAGTATAAACAATTTTTTCATTTTTCATAGACTAGGACCACCCTTTAATTCATCTAAATTCTTTATAAATGATTTCATATCACTTATATATTCACCACTTTTTAAATCATATCCTTCTACATTTTCGTTTTTAGATTCAACATGTAATATGTATTTTTCAGCACCTCTTTTAGCTGAAATTAATGTTTTCTTTTTTATTTCTGCTGC
>JAQXHG010000007.1 GCA_029007115.1 bacterium
AAAATAAAATACTAATAATTTATATAAAAAATTAGTATTTTTTTTAAATTTACGTACCTAGCTTAGTACCTAAAATAATTCAATAGGCCTCAAACCCTTTAAAATAAACAAAAATGAGCCCTTTCGGCATCCTTCAGGGGGCGATTTTAAAATCATACTTCTGCCTTTCTCTGATTGGTAAAACATAGTTCTACAATTCCCCTCAGTTCCCTGAATTTTCCCTCGTTTTCCCTCATTTCCCCTATTTTAGTGGTTGAGTGGGTGGTTGAAATTAATTTGTTACCTAAACCTAGATTTTGGTTACCTAAATTTTATAGAAAGGAGAAAAATAAAATGAAAGAAATAATAACTTATGAAGAATTAAGAAAGATAACTTCTCAAACTTGGTTATCAGTAAATGATATAATGAAAATAACTTCAACAAGTAAACGTGCGGCTTATAAAATTAAAAACTCTATTAAAGAAGATTTACTAAAAAAAGGTTATTACATACCTAATGCACTATTACCTACAAGAGAAGTACTAGAATATTTAAAAATTAAAGACTCAAAATAAATTGAGTCTTTATTATTTAATTATTAATTTTTTTAGATATTCTTGCATTCCTTTATCTACACAATAAACATAACAACCTTTCATACCTCTAGTCATTAATGTTCTATACGTATTTTTAATTATGTTATCAGCAATTTTATTAGCCACTTCTTCTCCTTGTTCGTTAGCAATCTTCTTGATACCATTTAATGACGTATCTGTTTTAGCACGTTTAGTATAATCGGTTACTATGTGACCATCTTCATATCTTAAATCTTCACCGATTATAACACCAATATAATCAAATTCTAATCCTTGACATGTATGAATACAACCAACTTCATTAACTGATTCAGGATCAATTGCCCATGTAGTTGAATTTCCTAAATTCCAACTCATTCCAAAATTAAACTCAGGTATTTCTATATCATGAATTTCAGTATTATTTTTACCTTCGCTAATCCAGTTCCAACAATAACCTGCTACTATTCTTGATTTATTATTTTCTTTGTTTTTTTCTTCAATTAATCTTCGAACTTCATTAGGATCATCTAATACTCTAAAGTCATAATCAAATCCATCTATATCAAAATTAGCAGTATCTTTAATATCTAATACTCTATCTAACCATGCAATATACCCATCTGATCCGTTACATCTAAATTGACTATCTAAATCAAATGTATAAATACCTGCTCCTGCTTCATTAGCAAACTTTTTAATTAAATCTTCACTACCAATATCTTTTAAAGTAACTTTTTGATTTTCATCTATAAAGAATACAGAAAACTTAGCAGCATTTATAATTTCTTTAATTTGATTTTCACCTTTATTTTGAAACATACCAGATTTAGCATTTAATCTATGAGCTTCATCAACAACTAAACAATCTAGTTTATTTCTTTCTTCATCTATAAAACTTCCTGAACCTTGGAATAAGTGATTAATATATGTTTGAGTAAAATCTCCTCTTAATTTAGAAGAATATACACTTCTAGGTGCTGCATTTTTAGTAACATAGAAACATGTCATATTTCTATTATTTAATTCAACTAATAAATTAACTGCAAGTACTGATTTTCCTGTGCCAGGTCCACCTCTTACTATCATTACATTTTTTTCATTTCTAGATACTGTATCAATAGCATTTCTTAAAGCATATTCATAGACAATTTTTTGATTATCAATCATATAGAATTCTCTATTACCCTTTAACATATTTCTTAAAGAATCTTGCAACATTTTAGATGGTCTAATTCTTCCATGATCTATCTCATATAGGATATTACCATCATCACCAGTTTCAATATATTTTTTAATAAAATTTCTTAAATTAACAACATCATTATGTCCAAATAATGGCGCTTTATCAGTATATTCTTTATATGTATTACTTTTTAATGTATCATCTTCTTCAAAATAATAATTATGAAGATATGCACATGGAACAACATTGATATCTTTTAATTGAACAGCTTCATTATAATCTTTAATTAAATTAGCATAAGTCATAGCTTGATATGAAGGATGATTAACATCTCTCATTCCACCACCAGTATAAGTATTTACCTTATAAATACCATCCATCTCTCCTACTTCATTAGCTTTATCCCATTGTTTTAATTCTATTATAACAACATTTGATTTATCTTTATTGTAACCAGACATCATAAAATCAATTCTACAACCAGTTGGAGGTATATTATATTCAATAGCTATACCAGCATTATTAGGTATTTCAGAATCACTTAAAACACCTCTCATATATTGCATAGAATTTTTCCACGAATTAAACTCTGGTACACTAGGTCTTTTCTTTACTACTTCAATATATTTATTTCTAATTTTATCAGCAATTATTCCTAAATCTACATCATCAATAAATCCTGATTTAATACCTTCATATACTAACATAAATTTACTCCTCACTTAAATACAAATTAGCTTGATATTGCATAGCATATATAACATTTATTATTATTTCTAAAAAATTAATAATTTGCTTAGCATCAGTTTCATTAAAAATAACTATTTCATGTGTTGCCTCATTACCTTTATTTCTAATTATATCAACCCAACTTTTACAATTTTTAGGAATATAATTATTTTTATCTAAAAAATCTACATATTCAATAAACTTTTTACCTTCTTCCGCTCCACAATCCACTGCAATATGCATCAATAATTTACGAGCAGATAAAACACATGACGAAAATGCTGAAGCTTTATAGCAATTTCTAACTTCATCATATAAATAAAAAGTCTTTTCATCAGGAAATATCTTTTCAGAAAAACTTTTGCCATATTTATACATTGGAACTTGATTGTTCCAATCGATATAAGTTGGATAGTTACAATTATGGCATATATAAATATATCCTCGTTTATTTGGTTTACCAGAACTACTCCAATCTGTTAAGTAGTAACCTACATTAGAACTTATTTTTTCGCCGCAATATCCACATATAAAACTTTTACTGTCTAACTCAGAAGTATTTTTCCAATAAATTCCATTCATATATATCACCTACAATTTATTATATTTTGTGCTATTACCTTTAGCTTTTTCTATTTCATATTTTTTAGCATTCTTTTTATATTTATCTAAAACTATTTGTTCTAAATCAACATCAAGTTTTTCAGCTAACATAATACAATATGCTTG
>JAQXHG010000008.1 GCA_029007115.1 bacterium
AATAAAAAGCATTTACAAATCAATATTATATATTTTTTTAATTTTTCAATAAAAAAGAAACAGATTTTTCTATTCCTTTTTTCCTTTAAAAAATAAGTTTATTACTCTATCAAGTTCTTTGATATCAATTGGTTTTGCTATATATTCATCAAAACCTTTTTTTAAATAAACTTCTCTAACACCACTAAGTACATTTGCAGTAAGTGCTACTATTGGAGGTACATCATATTGTTTATTTAAATATCTAAGTACATTTAAAACTTTTTCTCCACTTAACTCATTCATCATAAGATCTAAGAAAATAATATCATACTTTGCACCGTTTTTCACTTTATTTATACATTCATTTCCATTATATGCACAATCAACATTAAAGCCATATCTTTTTAATAGTCTCATAGTAATATTAGTATTTATTCTATTATCATCAACTATCAATGCAGTTAAGTTAGAACAATCTAGTAACTCTTTACTACCAATTTCTTTTTCATTATTATATTCTTCTAAAGTTTTGCTAACACATATTTTTTGAGGTAAATCGACATAGAATGTAGTTCCTGCTCCATATGTACTATCAAACCATATCTTACCACCAAGTACTTCTACATTCTTTTTAGTATTTGCAATACCTAGGCCAGTACCTTCTATCTTTTGACTAGTTGCATCTTTTAGTCTTACAAACTCACTAAATACCTTTGGTTTATCCTCATCCTTAATACCAAATCCTGTATCACTAACCTTAATATGTAGCATAATATTATCATTGTCAATCCTTGTTCCCGTTATATCAAGTGAAATCTTACCTACATCTGTATATTTAGCTGAATTTGATAAAATATTCATTAAAATTCTATACATCTTAGCAGCATTTCCAATTAACAAATTTGGTAATGATTTATCTACATTTAATTCTAATTTTATTGGTTTATTTCCAATTCTACTTTCAGTAATATTTCTCAAATCAGCTACTAATTCATTCATATTATATATATCAATTCCTACATGTTGATTATTTCCAGACATCTCCAATATGTCATCTAATATATTAAGCAAATTCTTACCAGCAACTAATATATTATCAATATTAAATTTTATTGATTCTTTGTCTAAATCCTTTATTTCTGCAAGTTCTGCACTATAATTAACTATAGCATTCATTGGAGATCTAATATCATGCGACATATTTAATATGATATCAGTTTTTGCATTACTTGATGCAATTATTTCTTCATTTATTTTTTTTAAATTACTAATCATTTCCAAATCAGGATTTTCACTAGTAGCATATAAGAAATACATAACTGAAATAAAAGCTATACCATAAAAAGATACTTCTCTTACCGCAAATTGAAAGAATAAGAATATAGAAAATATTAAAGTTAGCCCAAAAACAACTGTTCTATCTAATTTTTTTTCTCCACCTTTATTAAATCTGATGTAATATACAAATATCATTAAAACTATAAATATCATTATCGCTTGGATATATAAACCTAAAGAACCTGGAATATAATTATATTTATCGTTTATTCTTAAAGTACATGGTATAAAAAATGAAACTATAAATAATATACCTAATATTATAGTAGTTATTTTTGTAAACCTATTTGTTAAAACTACATCAACTACTTTTTTACATTCTAAATTTGAAATAAATGCAATTATATAGAAATAAAACATTATTGATAAAGCAACAACACCATACCAGTGAGCTCTCATTAATGCATCTGCTAACTTTATATTAATTTCATTTTGACACATTAATTCTGAAATAATTATTATAAATCCTAAAACAAATAAAACTATTAACATATATTTATAAATCTTGCTTTTAGCATTATTAAATTTTAATTTACTTTTATATATTACATATAAGGTAATTATAAAAATTAATCCTGATAAACTACAAATAAAACTAACTAACATTACTTTTCACCGCCTTTATCATCAAATAAATTATTAATCATTTTATCTAATTTATTAGGTTCAATTGGCTTTGCCAAATAATCTGTAAATCCATTTTTTACATATTCATCTTTAAGTCCATCATATGAGTTTGCTGTTAGTGCAATTACTGGTGGTAAATTAAGTCCCATATTTTTAAGTTCTCCTAATGTTTGAACTCCACTAAGACCAGGCATCATATCATCTAAGAAGATAATATCATATTTCTTTTCTTGAACCTTTTTAATACAATCATTTCCTGATATTGCTTCTTCTATAGTAAAACCATATTTAATGAATAATCTCTTAGCTATATTTATATTCATTTGACTATCATCAACTATTAAAATAGTCTTATCCGAATAATCAGATATCTCTTTATTTTCATTTTTAATTGATGCTGCCTTTATTTTTTCATTTATATTTTCAAGTTTTCTTTCACTTAATACTTTTTGAGTAATTGATAATGAACATACAACATTATTATCAGTATCTTGAATATATTTAATTTTAGAATCTAGTACTCCATTATAAGCATCAATAATTTGTTTTTCTAAATCTAATTTATTTTGTCTTAATGTTCCTTCTACACCAACATTTGCAAGATTAAATGTTATTAGTTCTTCTATAGTTTGATTATCAATAATTTTATATGCAAACTCTAACAATAAACTTCTTCCAACTCTATCTTTAGTTACATATTCACATATTAATTGTACTACTTTCTCTATTTTTAAATTATCTCCATATAAGTCATTTGGAAAATCTTTCATAAATTTATAAGATATTTTTACATCATTATAAGTATTTATTAAATCATTATTTATGTCTAATATTAATTTTTCAAATAAATATTCTCTTTCTTCTTTCTTTTCTTTACCTGCTTCAAATCTAGATAAGTCAAGAATATTATTAATAATACTTAAAAGATTTATTGCTTCTTTGTGTATTTCAATTCCATCTTTATTTACTGCATCTAATTTCATATTATCCTGATCTAAAATTATCAAATTTGAAAAACCAACTATATTGCTCATTGGCGTTCTTATTTCTCTTGAAAGATTAGCAATAAATTCATCTCTTTCTTTATTTTTAGCGTCTGATTCTGCTTTAATCTTTTCATAATTTTCTAACAATGCAGAATCTTGACTTTCTGTATTGTAAAATAAATATGCAACTATAAAAGTAAAAAACATTGAAAATGTATTCATAAAATCTTTTGTTAATATTTGGTATACAGTTAATATTGTTAATAATGCAAATGTAATAATATATGGTGTTAGTGATGTTCCTTTTAACTTAACTATTTTTAATGACATTAATAATATTGCCGTTAGACTACCAAGTATTGCATAAAAAAGAATACAAATAGTTAATTGTCCACAAACTGCATATGGAACTGAAGTAGTATAATCAATAGGAATAAATATACACGCAACAAGTCCTACTACACTAAAAGCTATTTCTATAACTCTAATTATTTTTATAATAGAATTCATACCATATTGACTCATATGTTCAACAGATGTAAAAGAACATAAAATAATAGAATATAAGTATGTTCTACAAACAATTTCATTTAAAACTGGTATTTTATCTTTAATCGAAATTGTGAAAACTGATAATATTTCAAATATAATTACTACAACAACTGAAAAAATCATCCAGTTATAAGTATTATTATTATAATTATTATTTTTTCTTTTGTTAAGAAATAAATACAATATGGCTGCAAGAATAAATATAGAACTAATACTCCAACCCATGCTTAAAATTATATTTTTCACATTTATCAACTCCACTATACTCTATACCATTATATCATATTTTTTTAAAAAAAATAGTATTATTTATATAAATTTTAGGTCAACATTACATATCTTATTTATCGTAAAATCACTATATATTTTTTAAACATATAATATTTTTATAAGATAAAAAATTAAGTTACTCACATAGATATTATTTCATATTTTCAGTCTTATTTATTGTTGATTTTATTACACATCTTTTTCTATATATTTTTATCTCATCTTTATAACTAATTTATTCATAATAAAAAACTCATTTCTATGTATATAAAATGAGTTTCCCATCACAATTCAATTTTAAAGATTATTAAGATTAGTTGAATCTTGAATAGTTGCTTGATTATTTATATTACCTTGTAATTCTTGGGCTTGTTGCTGATTCGTTGTTGATTGTATAGATTGCTCAGATGCTATCTTTTCTTTCTTTAATCTATTATATTTAACAATAGCATATATAAACAAACCTAAAAATGCAATATTATAAATAGTAGATATAGTACAACTAATACTTTCAGGTAATATTGTATGTATGGTTTCTACACCATTAATAGTTGTTGTATAAGTTCCTGTTAAAAATATACATATTACCAAAATCCATCCAACAAACTTATTTATAGTTAATTTACCTAATAAATAAACATCAAATATTGGAATCCACGCCATAGCAGTGCCTTTTCCATAAACCAATTTATTGAATTTGTTAAAAAAAATTGCTAATCCTATAAACAAAATAAATTTAAAAAATCAGCTAATAACTCTAAAAGACTCTCTATATTAACCACATTACCTTTCTATATTAATTTTACATATTAAAAATAAAAAAGAAAGTACTACTCTTGAGTACTTTCTTCTACTTTATTATCTACTTCTAATGCTGGTGCAACAACTTCATCATTTTCATCAAAACTTAAAAAGTTTTCTTCTAATATTTCAGCAGCATCATCATCAAGTAATTGTTTTTTTAATATTACTTCTATATTATTATATTGTTTTGCTCCAGTTCCTGCTGGAATTAATTTACCAAGAATAACATTTTCTTTTAATCCGTTTAGCATATCAACTTTTCCTCTTGTAGCAGCATCAGTTAAGATTCTTGTAGTTTCTTGGAATGATGCAGCTGATAAGAATGAATCAGTTTCTAATGATGCTTTTGTAATACCTAACATAACAGGTTTACCAGTAGCTGGAACTCCACCAGCTAAGATTACTGGTTTATTGATATCTGCAAATTCTCTTAATGGAACACTTGCTCCTTCAAATAAATTAGTATCTCCTGGATCAATAACTTTAATCTTAGTAATCATTCTTCTTACAACAGTTTCAATATGTTTATCTGAAACATCAACACCTTGACTCTTATAAACTTTTTGAATTTCTTTTAATATATATGCTTGAACAGTAGTTGGGTCTGTTACAGCAAGTAATTCTTTTGGAGATATACTTCCTTCAGTTAATGCTTCTCCTGCTTGTACAATATCACCTTTTTCTACTTTCAATTTAGCATTATATTGAGTTGCATGTTCACGAGTTTCAACATCATTTGTAATATAAATTTTAAATCTATTTTTCTCATCAGTGATTTTAGTAATTTTACCATTTATTTCAGCAATTGTTGCTTTTGCTTTTGGTATTCTTGCTTCAAATAACTCTTCAACTCTAGGAAGACCTTGAGTAATATCTGCAGCACTAGCAACACCACCAGTATGGAATGTACGCATTGTTAATTGAGTACCTGGCTCACCTATTGATTGAGCAGCCATAATACCAGTTGCTTCACCAACTTCTACTAAATTACCAGTAGCTAAGTTAATTCCATAACATTTTTGACATATACCATTTGTACTCTTACAAGTAAGTACACTTCTAATTTCCATCTTAGTTATACCAGCATCAACAATTTTATCAGCTACTCTTTCTGTAATTAGAGCACCCTTATCAATAAGAACTTCTTTTGTTTCAGGATGTAATAGTTTTTGATTAGAGTAACGACCTACTATTCTATCTCTAAATGATTCAATAATATTTCCACTCTTCTCATCAGTAAATGCTTCTACTTCAATACCTTGAATAGTTCCACAATCTTCTTCACGAACAATGATATCTTGTACTACATCTACTAAACGTCTTGTTAAGTAACCAGCATCTGCAGTTTTTAATGCTGTATCAGCTGTACCTTTTCTAGAGCCATGAGTAGATAAGAAGAATTCTTGAACATCAAGTCCTTCACGGAATGATGCCAATATTGGTATTTCTACTTGACCACCATCTGGTTTAGCCATAATACCACGCATACCAGCAAGTTGTCCTAATTGGTTAGCAGAACCTCTGGCACCAGAATTAATTATCATTGATAATGGATTTTCTACATCAGCCTTCAATATTTCACCAAGTTTACTTTGAACATTTGTTGTTGCATCTGTCCATAATTTGATTACTTTATTATGTCTTTCTTCATCAGTTATAAGACCACGCTTAAATTGTTTATTAATCTTTTCAATTGTTTCATTTGTTTCTTTAATAATGGTTTCTTTTTCACTATTTACAGGAATATCTGAAAGTGAAATTGTAATACCTGATTTAGTACTGTATTTAAATCCTAAATCTTTTAAATTATCTAAGAATATAGAAGTTTCAGTAGTCTTATATCTTTTAAATATTTGAGCAATTATCTTACCTAAATCTTTCTTAACCAAAGCACCAACAACAGGCATTTTAGCAACTTCTTCAGGTAAATTTTTTCCTCTTTCAATAAAGAATTTATCAGGAGTCATATATTCAATATTCTCTTTACTTCCTTCATTTATATAAGGATATGTATCAGGGAATATTTCATTAAATATTATTTTTCCTGCTGTTGTAACTAAATATTTATCTTTTTGTTCATCTGTCCAAATCTTATGCTTTAATTCTTTAGTTGGAACACATATTCTTGTATGTAGAGTTATATCTCTTCTTTCATATGCCATTAATACAGCATTAGAATCTTTATAAGCTTTACCTTCATTTGGCTCACCAGGAAGTTCAAGTGTTAAATAATAATTACCAAGTACCATATCTTGAGATGGAGTAACAATTGGTTTTCCATCTTTTGGATCAAGAATGTTATTAGCGCCTAACATTAATAGTCTTGCCTCAGCTTGAGCCTCTTCACTAATTGGAATATGAATAGCCATTTGATCGCCATCAAAATCTGCATTAAATCCACCACAAACTAATGGGTGTAATCTTAAAGCTTTTCCACCAACTAATACTGGTTCGAATGCTTGAATAGAAAGTCTATGTAATGTAGGAGCACGGTTTAGTAATACTGGATGTTCACGAATAACATCTTCAACAACATCCCATACTCTTTCATCTTGAACATCTATTATTTTCTTAGCTGCTTTAATATTATGTGCTATACCTCTTTCAACTAATTGTTGCATTACATATGGTTTAAATAATTCTAAAGCCATATCTTTTGGAACACCACATTGATACATTTTTAAATTAGGTCCAACAACGATAACACTACGACCAGAGTAATCAACTCTCTTACCAAGTAAGTTTTGTCTAAATCTACCTTGTTTACCTTTTAACATTGAAGATAATGATTTTAAAGGTCTATTTCCTACACCTTGAACGCTTCTTCCTCTTCTACCATTATCAATTAAAGCATCAACGGCTTCTTGAAGCATACGCTTTTCATTTTGAACAATTATTGTAGGAGCTTCTAATTCTAATAACTTTTTAAGACGATTATTTCTATTAATAATTCTTCTATATAAATCGTTTAAATCAGAAGTAGCAAATCTTCCACCAGGTAATTGAATCATTGGTCTTAAATCTGGTGGTAATACAGGAAGAACATCTAAAATCATCCATTCTGGTCTATTACCACTTTCCTTAAATGAATTTAAGCAATCAAGTCTTTTGATTAATCTTAATTTCTTTTGACCTTGAGCTTTTTCAACATCTTTTTTAAGTTCAGCTATTTCTTTATCAAGATCAACTTCAGTTAATAATTCTTTAATTGCCTCTGCTCCCATGCCAACTCTAAAGTCATCACCATATTTTTCATAATAAGCTCTATATTCTTTATCAGATAATGTTTGCTTTTTATTTAATGGAGCAGTTCCAGGATCTAATACTATATAACTTACAAAATATAATACTTCTTCAAGTTCACGAGGTGAAATATCAAGAACAAGACCCATTTTTGGAGGTACACCCTTAGCATACCATATGTGGCTTACGGGACTAGCAAGTTCAATATGTCCCATTCTTTCTCTTCTAACCTTAGCACGAGTTACTTCAACACCACATCTATCACAAATTACATTTTTATATCTAAGTCTTTTATATTTTTTACAAGTACATTCAAAGTCTTTAGTTGGACCAAATATTTTTTCACAAAATAATCCATCTCTCTCAGGGTTTAATGTCCTATAATTAATAGTTTCTGGCTTTTTTACTTCACCATAAGACCATTCTCTAATCTTATCTGGTGATGCAATACCAATACGAATTCCATCAAATTCATTAACTTCGTTCATTATTCTTCACCCCTTTCATAATAATCTTCAAACGATTCTTGTAATTCATACTCTTCTTCATAATCTAAATCATCTTCATCTGGATCGTAATCATCAAAATCATCTTCATCATCTTCTGGTTGTACATCTTCATAATCAGATTCATCTACAACTTCTTCTTGTTTTCCAATTTCTTCAATTGAAACTGGAGAATCATCACCATCTTCTTCTTTCTCAAGATCTTTAATATCTTTTAAACTTCCATCTTTATTAATAATTTGAATATCTAATCCTAAAGCTTGGAACTCTTTAATTAATACTCTAAATGATTCTGGAACACCAGCGCCAGGAATTGGTTTACCTTTAACAAGTGCTTCATACACTCTAACTCTTCCAACTACATCATCAGACTTAATTGTAAGAACTTCTTGTAGAATATGAGCAGCACCATATGCATATAATGCCCAAACTTCCATCTCTCCAAATCTTTGACCACCAAATTGAGCTTTTCCTCCTAATGGTTGTTGTGTAACTAAACTATATGGTCCAGTTGCACGAGCATGAATCTTATCATCAACCATATGGATAAGTCTAATCATGTACATTACTCCAACAGAAACTTTCTTATCGAATTTTTCTCCTGTTCTACCATCATATACCCAACTCTTATAGTCTGGATCAAGTCCTGCTTCAGCAGTTTGCTCAATAATATCTTCTTCAGTAGCACTATTAAATATTGGTGTTGCATAATGAACGCCTAATTTTTTACCAGCCATACCTAAATGCAATTCTAAGATTTGACCTAAATTCATACGAGATGGAACACCTAATGGATTTAAAATTACATCAACAGGAGTACCATCTGGTAAATATGGCATATCCTCTTCAGGTAATATTAATGAACATACACCTTTATTACCATGACGACCAGCCATTTTATCTCCAACTTGAATTTTTCTCTTCTTAACTATATATACTCTAACTACTTTAGAAACTCCTGCTGGTAATTCATCAGAATTCTCTTTAGTAAATATTTGTACATCATGCACAATTCCAGAACATCCGTGTGATACTCTAAGTGAAGTATCTCTAACTTCACGAGTTTTCTCTCCAAATATAGCATGTAATAACTTTTCTTCACTTGATAATTCTTGCATACCTTTTGGAGTAACTTTACCTACTAAAATATCATTTTCTTTTACTTCAGTACCAATTCTTACAATACCATTTTCATCTAAATTTTTACGAGCATCTTCTGAAATATTTGGAATATCACGAGTAAATTCTTCAGGACCAAGTTTAGTATCACGACATTCAATTTCTTTCATTTCGATATGAACAGAAGTTAATACGTCATCTTTAACTATTCTCTCATTTAGTATAACAGCATCCTCATAATTATAACCATTATAAGTCATGAACGCTACTACTAAGTTTTTACCTAAAGCAATCTCTCCCTGATCAGTAGAAGGTCCATCAGCAATAATTTCACCTTTATGAACTTTTTCACCTTTTTTAACAATTGGTCTTTGATTATAGCATGTCTCAGCATTGCTTCTTTGATATGATATAAGTTCATAAACTCTCTTTTCTTCAAGTCCTTTTACTATTATTTTTTTAGAATCTACATATTCTACTACACCATCAATATCACTTACAACTGAGCAACCAGAATCTCTAGCAATAGCTGCTTCAACTCCTGTACCTACAATTGGTGCTTCTGTAATCATTAATGGTACAGCTTGTCTTTGCATGTTAGCACCCATTAATGTACGGTTAGCATCATCATGTTCCATAAATGGAATCATACTAGTTGTAACAGATACAATTTGTGATGGAGATACATCTATATAATCAACCTTTTCTTTTGGCACAATCATATTATCTTTGTTATATCTAACTGGTACATTATCATCTATAATATATCCATCTTTATCAACATCAATAGTAGCTTGACTAATATAATAATCTTCTTCTTCATCAGCAGTCATATATACCATTTCATCAGTTATTTGATTATTAACGACTTTTCTATATGGTGTCATTATAAAACCATATTCATTTATTCTAGCATAACTTGCAAGTGATGTAATAAGACCTATATTTTGACCTTCTGGTGTCTCAATTGGACATATTCTACCATAGTGTGAAGGATTTACATCACGAACTTCCATACCAGCTCTATCACGAGATAATCCACCTGGACCTAAAGCACTAAGTCTTCTTTTATCATTTAATTCAGCAAGTGGATTTATTTGATCCATGAATTTTGATAATTGAGAAGAACCAAAGAATTCTTTTAATGCGGCAGTTACAGGTCTAATATTAATTAATGACTTAGGTGTTACTGTATCTATTTCTTGTGTAGACATCTTATCTCTAATTTGTCTTTCCATACGAGCAATACCGATTCTAAATTGATTTTGAATTAATTCTCCTACTTGTCTTACACGTCTATTTCCTAAGTGATCTATTTCATCAAATTTACCAACACCATATAATAAACAAATATAATATGATAAAGATGCATAAACATCAGAAATAGTTAATCTCTTAGTATCTATAGTTTGATCATTACCAATAATTTTAATTACTTTTTCTGTTTCATCATTAGCATAAACCAACACTTCTTGAATCTTATTATAAGTATCTAACTCTTCATTAATTGTTACTTCTTTTACTCCATATCCATTTTCAAAATATGGTTTAATAGTTTCAAGAATATCTTTTGTAATAACTGTACCTTTTTTAACTATTACTTCATCATCTATCTTAATATCTTGTGCAATTTTATTATTAATAAGTCTATCTAAAACATTAAGTTTCTTATTAAATTTATATCTACCAACTTTACCTAAATCATATCTAAATTTATCAAAAAATCTTACTATTAATTGATTTTTAGCTGAATCTAGTGTAGCAGGTTCTCCTGGTCTTAATTTTTCATATATTTCTATTAATGCTTCATCAGTATTCTTAGTAGAATCTTTCTCTAATGTATTGATTAAATATTCATCTTGTCCAAATAACTCTAAAATTTCTTCATTAGATGAAAGACCTAATGCACGTAATAATGTAGTAACTGTAACTTTTCTAGTTCTATCTATTCTTACATACAAAATACCTCTAGCATCAAGTTCATATTCTAACCATGTACCTTTATTAGGTCTAACCTCACTTGATATGATGTTTCTACCATTTTTATCTACTTCATTCTTATAATAACAAGATGGTCCCATAACAAGTTGTGAGTTAATAACTCTTTCTGCTCCATTTATAATAAATGAGGCAGTATCAGTCATTAAAGGCATATCCCCTAAAAATACTTCTTGTTCTTTTACTTCTCCAGTTTCATTAATAAATAATCTTGCTTTAACCTTTAAAGGTGCTGAATAAGTAACTTTTCTCTCTCTACTTTCCTTTACAGAATATTTAGGCGCATCAAAATAATAATCACCAAATTCTAGTGATAATGAACCTGAAAAACTCTCTACTGGAAAAATATCATCAAATACTTCCTTTATTCCTTCCTTTAAAAATAAGTCAAACGAATCTTTTTGAACTTCTAATAAATTAGACAATTCTAGCGTGCTACGCTTTGTTGAGAAACTTCTTCTTTCTCTATGGTCACCAAATTTTACTGTTTTGTATGCCACTTTTTCACCCCAATCCTAAATTTTTAAAGAACACAAATTTTAAATATAAAACAAATGTACTGCAATTTAAAATATTATCATATTTTATTGCAATATGTCAATGCAAATTTGTATTTTTAACTATTTTTTCACATTTTTTACTTTATATATAAAGTATCCTTTATCTTTATTAATAATTTCTACTTTTTTAGTTTCTTCTAATATTTTTTTAATTGATAATGCGCCTTGATCTTTACGAATAACAAAATACAAATAACCATTATCTTCTAAATGATCAAAAGCACCATTTAATATTTCCAATAATTTAACCTTTCCAACTCTAATTGGTGGATTAGTTATAACAATATCATATTTATCAGTAACCTCACTATATGCATCACTTAAAAAAGCATTACCATTAAAATCTTTATATTTTTTTATATTTCTTTTAGCTAGATGAACTGCTCTTTTATTAATATCTATCATATCAACATAAGAGTTAGTAATAATACTAATTGATATTCCAATAAATCCATATCCACATCCAACATCTAACACTTTCTTATTTTTATTATCTTCACTTAAGTATGTTTCCAATAATAGTCTACTTCCAAAATCAATAGATTTTTTACTGAATACACCATTATCGGATAAAAAAGTAAATGAAAAAGAAGAATATTTATATTTGAGTTCCCTTACTTCACTTACTAACTTTTCATCATTCATAAAATAATGACTCATATAAATATCCTTCCCTTTCTACATTTGTTTTATTTTATATATTATAATACGCAAAAAAGCCTAATTAATAGGCTTATTAAATAACTTACGCTAATTCTACAGTAGCGCCAGCTTCTTCTAATTTTGCTTTTAATTCTTCAGCTTCACTAGCAGGAATTCCTTCTTTAACATTTCCACCAGCATCAGCAATATCTTTAGCTTCTTTAAGACCTAATCCAGTAGCTTCTCTAATTACTTTAATTACTTGTAATTTTTGAGCACCAGCATCTTTTAATACTACAGTTTTAACTCCACTTCCAGCACTTTCTTCTTCTGCTTGAGCAGGAGCAGCAGCTACAGCTACAGCACTTGGATCTACTCCAAATTCTTCTTTCATCATATCAACTAATTCTTTAACTTCAAGAATAGTTTTTTCTTTTAAAGCTTCGATAATATCTTTGTTTTCAATTTTTGCCATTAGTTATTTCCTCCTTCTTCTAACTTTTCAGCATATAAATTTAATCCTATACTTAAATTTCTTACATGTTCCATTAAGCCACCTGCAAACATAGTAAGTAATCCTTCCATACTTGGAATAGTTGCATATTCATTAATAACTTTAGTATCAACTACTTCATTATCAATATATCCAACTCTAATTTCTAAAGCAGGATGTTCTTTAGCAAACTTACTAACTACTTTAATAGGTTCTATAATAGAATCTGCAAAAAGATAAGCATTTGGTCCTTGCATATAATCGTTTAATTTAATATTCTTATTCTTTAAAGCAATATTCATAAGAGTATTTTTATAAACTTTTATATCAGAATTTACATTTCTTAAACCTTCTCTTAATTCTGCTATTTCACTAACTGTAAGACCTTGATAGTTTAATAACAAGAATGTTTTAGCATTGTCTAATTTATCACTAATTTCTTTAACAATACTTTCTTTTTGTTTAAGAATCTCTTTGCTTGCCATATAGTGTCTCCTTTCACTAAATAAAAAGTTTCCTAAGGCAAGGAAACTATAATATAATCGTCATTATAAAATTGTTTCCTCGGTAAGATTTACTTGCATACTTACTGTCTTTGGTCACTTCAACGTGTTTAACTATACCATAAATTCTATGGTTTGTAAAGTGTTTTATGATTTTTTAATTACTTTTTTAATATCATATTATTTGTTTTTCCCAAATCTTCTATTATTTTCTTTCTTTCTAAATCTTCTTTACACCATAAATAATCAAAAGTATTTAATAAAGATGAATCTAAACTTATTACAAAATTTCTAACCACTTCTATATTTTCTTCATCTACTTGTGCTAGATATGGTATTAATAGTGCTTTCTTTTCATTATTCATTTCAAAAATATCACTACTATAATTTCTATTTATAACATCATCTATAGTTATTATTTTTTCTTGAACTAAACACTTTAATATGTTAGTAAGTTCTTCCCCTAATATATAATTTAATAATTTAACATTACCATTTGTTTTTAATATTTTTGATGCTCGAATTAATTTTTTATGAGTAGTCATAGAATTTATTCTATCTTCACCTAAATATAATATTAGTGTATATATCAATGAATGAACATCTTCTTTTATTAATATTTTTATCATCTTTGGAATATATGGTTTTACTTTAAATTTAAAAGAATCAATACCCCTTAACATAAAATCAACATCTACATCTTTAGTACTTACCATAGTATAGTTTTTAATATTTTCCATATAATTAATTATAATTTGTAAATATTGATTTTTAAAATCAATATCCCTATGATAAACATTTAAAATATGCATCCTATCTGGCTCTTTAATACACTTATTTTTAAATTCATTTAATAAATCATAAATATCATCTGTCCTTAATAAAACATAATTAGAATCTATACTTCTTAATATATCTTCTTTTTCTTTATCAGCATCACCAATTAATGAAACCGGTATACCACATAATATTAAATTTCTAATAACATCATTCTCACTTAAGTTTTCATAATTTAAATTATATATGTGACCTTCTTCTGATTTTTTTTCACTCTTATTAATAGAAACCATTAAATCTTTAAGCATTACTTCATTTAGATATCTATACATAATTGTACTCTCAAAGCTATCTATAGGTTCATCAATAGAATCATGAAATTTAACTCCAGACATAATAATTTCTTTTGATATTAATCTTTTATTATCATTATCTACTATCCATTTAACAGGCTTTAATTCAAACCATACAATATCACCGGTAGCTGATATATAAGATTGTACAAAATATTTATCTTTATATAAGAAAACATCAGAAAAAGAATTATTTCCAACTACATTAAGTTGTCCTTCATTTTTTAATCTTTCTAAGGTTTCTTTAGGATATATTACATTTTTAGGATATAATCCATATTCAACTTCATATTCATAATCTTCATTTAAATATTTATCTTTAGTAATTTCATCAAAATTATCTATATCCTCTATTACCGGTCTAATACCATAATTTGTTTTATTCAAAGTATTATATCCTATTTTTTGTGGTAAGCCAGAATTGCTATTAATATAATAAGCAACATAGCCAGGTTTTTTAATACTAGATGATTTTAAATAATACCCATTTAAATTAACAAAATTACTAGCATTAATTTTACCTCCATAAACACGCGCAACATCTGTTAAGTTACAATCTTTAATATATTTTCTATCATCTTTATTTTTTTCATCTAATAATACTATTTTCATATTAATAACCTCTTTTTATAACTAATTTTTTTGCAAATTTATATGTATCACTTTTATTTATTTCCAAAACTTCATTATTTGTTCTATTTAATTCATCAATTAACTTTCTTTTTTCTTCATCATTTTTTATAAAATAATTGTCAAAATATGGAATAAGTGAACTATCAAGTTCCATAATAAAGTTTCTAACTATTTCAACATCACTAAATTCTACTTCAAGCAGATGAGCAAATGTTAAATACTTAGATGCATCATTACCATTTTTCATACTTTCAAATAGTTCATTTGAATAATTTCTTTTTATAACATCCTCAAGTGATATATATTCTGCCTCTAATAATCTCTTATACTTTTCACGACTATCATTACCCCAAAGAAAATTAATAGCATAAATAGGATTAGAACTTTTATATAAAAAATTAGATGCTCTAACTAAATCCTTAGTTCTATTATTTTTATAACTATTTGAGAGATTATCTGACGATCTATTTTCACAATATGTTTCACTATCATATAAATATAAAGTATACATTAATGGATGAATATTATTTTCCACAGCCCATTTTAACCAATCTATATCAATCTTTATATATGATAAATTCCCTCTTATTTTTTCACTTAACGTAACATTAGTAAAACATGAGTTTAAAAGAATAACTTTAGTATCTCTTGGTATTTGATCACTTCTTTCATCACAATTTCCTTTTTTATTAATTTTATTTATTACATGAAGTTTATTCTTATCATCTATTAAATCAAATCCATCAAAAAATAGATAATATTTATCATATCTATTAACTAAAGTTAACCAAAAAGGTGTTTTTTCTTTTCCTATAATATCTTCTTCAGTTAAATCTTCTAAATTAAAAATTATACTAGGGGATAATTTTCCTATAATACTTTCTATATATTCTCTTCTTCCATTTAATAATACTGCAAAATTAGATTCACTAATTTCTTTAATCATATTTACATAATAATCTTCATTCATAGTTTCTTCATTAATTTTCATTTTTTCACTTTCACCTTTTATTTCATATTTTGTTCCTTTTAAAATATCTTTTAATAAATAATTTTCAATAAATGAATCAATATTTGGTAAAGGAACTCCCGCTAATAAACCTTTAACACTAATTAGTTTTTTATTTTTTAAATCTATATGCCATTCTATATCCTCTACTTTAAATAAAGTTCCAGATAATTCTATTACATCATCAAAAGAACCATCAGTATTTTTAATTTTTTTTGCTTTAATTTTTTTACAATTTGGCAAATAAAATTCAAGGTCACTATTAAAATAAATTCTATAGCAATCTTCAACTCTTGTCATAGGATATTTACCAAATTTAACTATTCCTCTTTGTTTTTCTTCATAAGTTAAATTATTAAAAAAAGAATCAGGCATTTGTAATATCGGTCTAATCATTAATCCATCTTCAGTTTTTTCTGTTTCTTGTACTTTAGGATTCAAATATCCATTACTACTTAAATATTTTGAATTACCTATGTAATAATCTCCAAATACTTTTGAATAAATACTATTATAATTTGTCCTTGTGTTAAAGTACCTTGCATATTCTGTAGGTTCGCAGAAAATCATATCTGAACTCATTTTTTCCATACCATCATAATAAAAACCAATTTTAATTTCTTCTTCCATCTTATATTCTCCTAATAGTAGTAAAAATATCCCATTAAAATTGTTTATTAATATATCAAAATCGCAACCTAATGTCAATAAAAGACTATCTTTCATATAAAAATGAAGCTAAATATATTAGCTTCATTAACTGTTAATTTTTTCTTTTAATAACTATTTTAACCCTTGTTTTCTTAGATATATAAGTAAGTTTATTATCTTCTCCAGTCACTAATACTGGAACTTCAATTGTAGTCTCTTCATCAATATTAGATAAATCAACATATGCTTTTATGTCGTCTGAGGTTAATTTATCAAGTAATGATTGAACACCTTTTACTTGAACATCAACCTTAGTATCTTCTACAGTTGCTGCTTTTGCATCAAATTTCGTAGTATCAAGACCAACTATATCTATTGTTATTCCTAAGAAATCTTTAGATGTTTCAGTTTCCATTTGTACTTTTATTGTAATTGCTGTCTCACTCATTGACCTAATTCCATTTGGTTTAGTTATTGTTTCTTGATAAGTTTTATCAGCACTTAATCCTTCTACATTAATAGGTACTTCAACATACTCTATTCCTTTTAAAACTTCTTCATCACCATATAATGTTACAGTACTTACATTTGGCTTAATAGAACTAATTGCACTACCACTAGATACATTACCTTCAGGTATTACTTTTATTGGCACTGCTTTACTTGGACTCTTAATTGTAACTGTCGCCGTTACACTACCAGGAACTATTTCAATATCTTTAATCTCTGTTCCCTTTTCATCATAAGCAATTAACTTTACATTATCAAGAGTATATGTACCTGTTTGTGTTGCATTTAATGCATTTACATCAACTAGTGCTTTAACACTTGCAACAGTCTCTAGTTTTTCTTTATATGATTTAATTATTACTTCTGTCTTATTTAATTCAACACTACTAATTACTAATGTTGGATCTAATTTATCAGTATTTAAAATATCAGTCGTTAGTGTCTTTGATTCACTAACTTTTTTATATATAACAATTGTTACTCTTGATGGATCTAATTTATAATCAAGCGTATTTATAGGATTATTATATTTAATATTAACTTTATGAGTACCCTCAGAATAATTTGTTAAATCAAGGGTTAATTTATGATCTCCTAATTGTTCTGCTAAATATAAAGAACTTTTTTTACCCATAAGCACAATATCTGCTGTTTCTGGTATTCCCTCAACTACATATTTTTCTTCGTTATATTCTGCTTTTATTGGCTGATTTGAAAGAACTATTGCTTCTGTTTCAGATAAATTTACCGCTTTTAAATCAATTGCAAAAAATGCTATAAAGGCAAAAAATAATGATATATATATTAATGTATTTGGATTATTTAAGAACTTATCCAATCTACCATTCTTATTATTTAAACCATCAAGTAACCAATATACACTTTTTGATATTGGAGTTATAATAAGTACATCTAGTATTCTATATAAAATTTTAAAGATTTTTACAAAAAATTTGAGGATTTTATTTATTATTTTCTTCATTTGAATCACCCTCACTTTCTTTGTCTACTTCATAGAATGTTTCTTTTTTAGGTTGTAATTCCTCTAATAAAATCATTTTAGCATCATCAAGCGATAAATTATAATTTAACTCGCTTTGAATAGCAATAGATATTCTTCCAGTCTCTTCACTTACAACTACTGCAATAGAGTCTGTTGTTTCACTAATACCTAATGCAGCTCTATGTCTAGTTCCAAGTCTCTTTGAAATATTAGGATTCATACTTGTTGGAAAAACTGAACCTGCACATGTAATTTTATCTCCTTGTATTATAACGCCACCATCATGAAGTGGATTATTTGGGAAAAATATTGATATTAATAATTCACTACTAATATCAGCATATAATTTATTTGCTGGTTCAATATATTGAGCTAAACTATAATCTCTCTCTATTACTATTAAAGCTCCAATCCTATTCTTCTTTAAATAATCAAGAGCATTTATAATTTCATATACTATTTTTTCTCTTTCATCTACAGTTAGAGTTTTATGTCTTCCAAGCAATTGACTTCTACCAATACTTTCAAGAACATTTCTAATTTCTGGCTGAAATATAATAATTAGTGCTAATGGTCCCCAGGATATAACATATTCTAACATTATTCCCACTGTATTTAATTTTAACCAATCACTTAATAATTTTAGAATTACTATTATAAGTACTCCTTTAAATATAAGTGTCAATTTAAAATTATTTCTTGAATACTTAAGCAATTGATAAAATATATACCAAACAATTGCTATATCAAGTACTTTACTAGCAATGTTTAATATCGTATTAAACATACTCTTCACCTCTTCTCTATAGTATTATAACATTAAATTATATACTTTTTCCATAATTTTAATCTGCTTTACAAGAACATAAGACACTTTTTATATAATATGTGATATTGTTATATTATGAATAAAATAAAATTAAGAAAAAAAAAGAAACTATTATTTAGTTTCTACAAGTAACTTAATAGCGGTTTTCTCTTTATTATCTATAATTACATCATAGAAAGCTGGAGTACATACTAAGTTATATCCAAGTGGTGCTACAAAACCTCGAGCAATTGATATGGCCTTAATAGCTTGATTAACCGCACCTGCTCCGACAGTTTGTATTTCTACTTGCTTACTTCCTTCTCTAAAAGAATTAGCAATACTACCTGCTACCTTTTGAGAAATACTTTTGCTAGATACTTTAATTATATCCATTTTGTCACCTCTAATTAAACATATGATGTGATATTAAAAAATATAATTACTTTTATTAGCAATTATATTTCTTTTAATATTTTTACATTATTAATTATATCTTTATGAATATATGATGCTGATACTAACATATCTGCTCCTGATTCCTTACACAATACCCCAGTCTCATTATTAATGCCACCATCTACTGATATTATAGTTTTATAATTATTTTTTTCTATTTCTGCTTTTAAATCTCTTATTTTTGATAAAGAACTATCTATAAAAGATTGACCACTCTTACCTGGAACTACGCTCATTACTAACACTTGATCTATATCTTTTAAATATGGGAATAGTACATCAATAGAAGTATCTGGACAAATAGATACTCCTACTTTTAATCCATAATCTTTTATCTTATTAATCGTTTTTGATATATCGCTAACAGCCTCATAATGAAATGTAAAATAACTTGTATTTAAAAGAGCATAATCTTCTAAATATTTAAGTGGATCTTTAACCATTAAATGAACATCTAATGGTAAGTTAGAATAACTAATTATTTTTTTTACTTCACTAAATGTCCAAGTCTTATTTTCTACAAATTTTCCATCCATTATATCTAAATGTATATAATCTGCCAAAGACATATCTAATTTCTTAGTTATATCACTGGCTTTTATACTGCTAGATAAAATTGATACACTTACTTTCATATTATTTTGCCTCACTTATAAATTTTATATAATTTTCATATCTCCAAGTAGGAATTTTACCAGATTCTACTAATTTTATTATCTGACATCCATCTTCCTTAACATGACTACAACTTCTATACTTACATGGCTTTTTAAAATCTTTATAATATGTTTTAATATCTTTTTTATCAATGTTTATATCTAACGAACTAAATCCTGGAGTATCAGCTATAAGACCATCATTAACTTCAAGTAATTCAACTAATCTTGTAGTATGTTTTCCCCTACCTAAAGATAATGATATTTCTCCGGTTTTTAATTTTAAAGATGCATCTATTCTATTTAATAAACTAGATTTTCCAGCACCAGTTTGACCACATAATGCCACTGTTGAGCCTTTAAATTCTTTTTTAATCTTGCTTACACTAGTATTTACGTAAACTTTTACA
The DNA here is from genome assembly GCA_029007115.1 of bacterium. Classification (GTDB taxonomy): domain Bacteria; phylum Bacillota_I; class Bacilli_A; order RF39; family UBA660; genus CAG-1000. The sequence goes on from JAQXHG010000008.1 coordinate 20,893, forward strand.
CCTATTTTTCTATAATAACTAATATATTTTTTTATTTCTATTTTTTCTTTTGGTTTAATCATATCCATTTTAGTTATTATAATAATAGGCTCTATTTTATTAGCATAAGCAATTATTAAAAATTTATCTATAAGATAAGTTGAGAAAGTAGGAATAGATGTACTCATGACTATTAATAACTTATCAATATTAGCAATAAGTGGTCTTTCTAAATAGTTTTTTCTTTTTTCTACTTTCTCTATAGTTTTTGTATTAATATCAACAACAACATTATCACCAACTACTGGAAAAACTTTTTGATTTCTAAGTTTTCCTCTAGTTCGTGTATCTATAATAGTATTATTTTCAAGTAATACTTTATGAAGTGATGCATTAATACACATTATTTTACCTTTCATATTTATTCCCCTGTTTCTGGTATTTCTTCTGTTATTTCACCTGGAAGATCCTCTTCTACATCAGGCTTTATTGCAACTGTTATTACAAGCGTTGCTCCTGGAGTCACAACTGAAGATGCTGCTCTACTTTGTTTTAATATAGTACCCTCATCTACAGTAGTTGTAGTTTGATACTTATATTCTAATTTTAATTCATGTTTTTTTGCAAATTCTTCAATTTTATCAATTGTATATCCTTTAGTAAAATCAGGATATTTATATTCAACTTCTGGTATAACTATTGTAATAGTTTCTCCTAATTTACTTTGTTCATTTTTAGCTGGTATTGTTCTTAAAACAGTATCTTCTTTGGCTTTTTTATCTTCATCTACCTTTTCTGTTTCAACAATAACATTACATTCACACTGAGCCTCTATTTTACCTTTTGCAACTAAATAATTCTCACCAGTAAAATCCTCTACAACATAAACCCCTTCTCCTGATGATATATATAATATAACCTTAGTTCCACTTTTTCTCTTACTACCAATTTCAGGACTCGTTTGTACAACTTTCCCTTCATCAATAGTATCACTTGATATATATTTATATTCTGTTTCCACATCAAATCCAGCATCTACAAGTTTATTTGAAGCTTCAACTGGTTCCAAATTTGAAACATCAGGTATTACTATATTCTTAATTTCAGTCTTTTCAAAATATATAGTTATTGCTACTGTAGTAATTAGCACGAGCGCAGTAAATATACTAACTAAAATAATTAAAAGTTTATTACTTTTTACTGGCTCAGCAATATCTTCAAAGTCTTCCTCTTCTTCATTAACTTCTTTTTTTGCTTTTTTCTTAGTAGTTTCCTTAACCTTACTTACCTCTTCATCTAATACTTTAGTTTCTTCTAAGTCATTCTCAGGATATTTATATATAAATCTTTTTTCATCCTTCCTTGATTCATCTAATGCAGTCATTAAATCTTGATGCATCTCTCTTGCATCAGTATATCTATTTTTAGGATTTTTAGCAGTAGATTTAATTATAATATTCTCAATAGATTGAGGAATACTTGAATTAGCTTTTCTTACACTTGGTAATGGCTCCTTTAAATGCTTTAAAGCTATTTCTACTGCATTATCACCTTTATATGGAACAAGACCTGTTAATAATTCATACATCATTATTCCCATAGAATAAATATCACTTCTTATCGTAGAACCTTTTCCCTGAGCTTGCTCTGGTGGAAGATAATGTACAGTTCCCATAACTGAATTAGTTTGTGTCAATTGAGTGGAATTTAATGCAGTCGCAACACCAAAATCAGTTATTTTAATCATTCCATTAGATAAAATCATTATGTTTTGTGGCTTTATATCTCTATGAATTATATACGCATCATGTGCATGTGCCATACCATCAGTAAGTTGGAGCATTATATCAACTACTTCAGTTATAGATAAATGTCCTCGCTGTTTCAACACTTGTTTTAAAGTCTTACCATCAACATACTCCATAACAATGTAATATTGTCCATCATCTTCACCAACATCATACATTTCTACAATATTAGGATGAGATAAACTTGATGCTGATAGCGCCTCCCTTTGAAATCTTCTTACGAACTTTTCATCATTTGCAAGATCCCCTCTTAAAACTTTAACAGCAACTTTTCTATCTAATATAGTATCATGTGCTAAATAAACATTAGCCATTCCACCTTCGCCCAATGTCTTAATTATTTGATATCTATCATTAATTTTAGATCCTTTTACTATCACACTTATTCACCACCAAATCTTATACAAGCAATTGTAATATTATCTAGCCCCCCACGCATATTTGCTTTCATTATCATTTTTCCAACTTGCTCTTCCAAATCAAGTTCACTATCATTTAATATTTTTTCTATTTGTTCAGATGTTAACATATTTGTAAGTCCATCACTACACAAGAATATACCATCTACATTAGTTTCAACATCAAATATATCAATTTCTATTTCTTCAGCAGCACCAAGTGCTTTCATAAGTACATTTTTTTGTGGATGCACTTTCGCAGCACTTTCTGTTAATTCCCCATTTTCAAGTAACATATTTACTAATGTGTGATCTTTAGTAACTTTATACAATTTACCGTTTTTAATTACATAACCACTTGAATCACCTATATTTCCAAATAACAAGAACTCTTTTGTATATATGCAACATACACAAGTAGTACCAAGCCCACTTGCATCTACATGCTCTTCTGCATATCTAAGTATTTTAACATTTATTTCATCTATTATTTCTTTTAACCAAACAACAGCTTCTTCTTTACTACCAATACTTGATAATTCACCAAATCTTTTTCCAAGTTCATTTACTACCAAAGAACTAGCAACCTCTCCTGCTTTATGTCCACCCATTCCATCAGCAACTACACATAATAATTCATTGTTTTGATTTTTAACTATCGTAACAGAATCTTCATTATGACTTCTTACTTTTCCTGGGTCTGTTTGATAAAATATTTTCATACTATTACTCCTTTTCCGCATTTGCTCTTAGTTGTCCACAAGCAGCTGATAAATTGCCACCCATTTCTTTCCTAATTGTAACATTAATATTATTCTTTTTAAGTATATCATAAAATCTTTTTATTTTAAAGTTATTACTTCTTTTAAGTTCAAAATGAGTAGTCTCATTATAAGGTATTAAATTTACATACATAAGTTTACCCCTAATTAAATTTGCAAGTTCTTCTGCACATTTATCACTATCATTTATACCCTCTAACATAATATATTCTATTGTTACTCTTCTATTAGTTTTATTTATATAATAATCTAATGCTTCCATTAATTTTTCTATTTTGAATCCGTGATTAACTTTCATTATCCTATCTCTTATTTCATTATTTGGTGCATGTAAACTAACTGCCAAGTTTACACCAGTTTCAAGATCAGCAAATTCATAAATTTTTGGAACAATACCACAAGTAGATATTGTCAAATGTCTTTGTCCAATCGCAATCATTTTATTGTTTGTAACCACACTTATAAATCTTTTGATATTATTAAAGTTATCAAACGGCTCTCCTATTCCCATAACAACTACACTATCTATTCTAATATTTTCTATTTTTGATACACATATTATTTGTCCAACTAACTCATCAAGAGTTAAATCTCTTACTTTTTTTAATCTTCCACTTTCGCAAAATGAACAACCCATATTACAACCAACTTGACTAGATACGCATAAAGAATAACCATAATCATGATTCATTAAAACACACTCTACACGATTACCATCAATAAGTTCAAGTAAATATTTATTTGCAAGTTCACTTTTTTCAGCAATTACTAATTTTGGTAACTTAAAAAACATATTTTTATTTAAAAATTCAATTAATTTTTTACTTAAATTACTCATCATACTAAAATCAGTAACATTATGCTCATAAACCCACTGTATTATTTGAGTAGCATTATATTTTTTAAAACCATTTTCTATTAAATAATTTTCTAACTCTTCTTGCGTAAAATCATAAAAATTCATATTCATTCACCTATATAAATTATACATTAAAAATATATATTTTTATAGTAATTTATTTACAATAATATAATAAAAAAGAAATATCAGCAAAGATATTCCTATTCTAAAACAGCTTTTATTCTTCTTACACCCGCAGAACTTGCTTCTTCTTTTTTTATTTTAAATTTACCAAGTTCACTTGTATTTTTAACATGAGGACCACCACATAATTCATGAGATATATTTCCAATTGAATATACTGTTACCACATCTGGATATTTTTCAATAAACATACACTCAGCGCCTGATTTAATAGCATCTTCTTTATTCATTTCTTTAACAGTTACATCAAGTTTCTCATTTATCCATTTATTTACAAGCTCTTCAGTTTTTAATTTTTCTTCTTCACTTAATTTATGATCACAACTAAAATCAAATCTTAATCTTTCAGTTGTTATATTACTTCCTTTTTGATGAACATCACTTCCTACGACTTGTTTTAAAGCTGCATTTAATAAATGAGTTGCTGTATGATATTTTATTTCTATTTCTCCATTTCCACCAAGACCACCCTTAAATTGACCAGCAGATGCTGTTCTAGATAATTCTTGATGTTTCTTAAATTTTTCTTTAAAACCTTCTTCATCAACTTTAAGATTTCTCTCACTTGCAAGCTCTATAGTAAGTTCAATTGGAAAACCATAAGTATCATATAACTTAAATGCATTTTGAGCATCTATATCACTATTATCTCTCGTTATTTTTTCAAATTCTCTTAGTCCTTTTTCTAAAGTCCTATTAAATTTCTCTTTTTCATTTTTTAGTACTTCTAATACAACATTTCTATTTTCTTTAATCTCACTATAGTAATTTTCATATTTATCCATTATAGCACAAGCAATTTTACTATCCCAATCACTAGATATATCAATATTTAAACTCTTAGCATGCCTTATTGCTCTTCTAATAAGTCTTCTTAGTATATAACCTTGTCCTACATTACTTGGTTTAATAGATGAATAATCCGCACTTATAAATACGCTTGTTCTAATATGATCGGCAATTATTCTCATACTCTTTTCATTACCCTCATATGGTAAATTAGATATTTTACATATTAAATCAATTATATCTTTCCAAATACTTGATAAGTAGTTATCATTTACACCCTCTAAAATAGCAGTAACTCTCTCAACACCCATACCTGTATCAACATTTTTATTTTGAAGTAACTGCATAGAACCATCTTCATTATGATTATATTGCATAAATACATCATTCCATATTTCTACCCATCTTTCATCTTCTGGATCAAATTTTTCTGGTATCTCATCACTACTTCTAAAATAAAACATTTCACTATCTGGGCCACATAATCCAGGTAATTCTAAATTTGGCCACCAATTATCTTCTTTTGTTTCTGCAATTCTATTTTCAGGTATTCCAAGACTCATCCATATTTCTTTTGCTTCTATATCTTTTGGTGCAATTTCATTTCCTGCAAATATTGTAACTGCTAATCTATTTACTGGAATATTTAATACTTTAGTTAAAAATTCAAAACTCCAAGTAATTGCTTCTTTCTTAAAATAATCTCCTAAAGACCAATTACCAAGCATTTCAAAAAAAGTATGATGATATGAATCTCCAATTGAATCTAAATCATTCGTTCTAATACACTTTTGATAATCACATAATCTTTTACCATATGGATGTGGTTTGCCTTTTAAATATGGTGTTATTGGTTGCATACCAGCAGTGTTAAATAATACAGTATTATCATTTTCTGGTACTACTGGAGCACTAGGTATTTGTTTATGTCCTTTACTTACAAAAAAATCAATATACAAATCTTTTAAATTCATAATCTTTCCTCCCTAAAATAAAAAAGAATGGTATAAAGGAGTTGATTAACAACGGTACCATCCTTTTATTTAACTTAATTTTGATAACGCCTATTTCGCGTGAGCAATTAACTCATAAGAGAAAGTAGCTTCAAATAATTTCTATATTAGTTTCCACCAAACACTAACTCTCTATAAAAGAAAATTACTCTACTAGTCTTTCAATGAAGTTAATATATCAAAAATATTAATTTTTTTCAAGTTTTTTTAGTGTTTTACTTTAAAAAATATACTAATTATAAACGCCATACAAATTGCAATACTAAGTCCCGCTGATGCATTTACAAGTATTCCTTTAAATAAACCAATTACACCATATTTTAAATATCCCTCACTCGCTCCACTTACAAGCAAGTAACCAAAATTCAAGATAGGAACGCATGCACCTGCATGAAATATATCAATTATTTTATCATAAATTTTAAATCCAGATAAAATACAGCCAATAACAACTAAACCTGTATTAATATGACCGGGAGTTAATTTAGTTTTTTCAATTACATATTGTGATATTGCACATACAACACCACAATACAAATAAGATAATAAATATGTCAATTTGACACCTCCAAACTAATTGCATGTGCAATTGAAGGTATTGGTAATTTTAAATTTGTACTAATTACTGAATGTAAAGACCCAGTACCTATTACTAATATCTTCTTATATTGTTTTTGTTTTAAAATATAGTCAAATAATACAAGTGGCAAACATACAGGACCACTAGCTCCAGCAAAAATATTATCTTCATTATAAAATATACTACCAGAGTCAATAATGTTATTAAGTTTTTCTTTAGTTACGTCATTATAGTATTCTTTTACAATTTCTATTCCATATATTCCAAGATCACCTGTCAATATTAAATCATAATAATTACTTTTTCTTTTTGTTTCTTTTAAATGTTTAATTAAAGTTTCACTACAAGCACTTGCCATAGCTGATCCCATATCATTAGTATCTTTATGATTAGTTGTTATAACACTACCAATAGTGGCCGATTCTATCTTTATTTTTGATTTTGTATTATTTAAAAGTACAGCTACACTACCACTTGCTGTTAATGTATTAGTTCTTTTTCTAAGTGCTCCATATTCAATTGGAAATCTAAATTGTTTTTCACTTACTAAATTATGTGATGAAGAAGAAACAATAACATTTGAATTACTTCTTCCATTTATAAACATACTTCCAATTACCATTCCTTCAATAAATGATGCACAAGCTGAATATATACCTAAAGTTGGAATCAAAAATTTATTTGATGCTAAAGTTGATGAGAGTATTTGATTTTGAAGATCTCCATTTATTAAGATATCTATTTTATCATTAGTTATTTTTGTTTTTTCTAAAAGTCCATCAATTACTATTTCTTGATATTTAGACTCACATAATTCTACACATTTTTGTCCCATATAATAATCATTTTTAAAATAATCTACATCATTTAATACTATTGGAGTGTATTTATCACTAGCAAGAAGAGAATATTTATCTTTTATATATACATTGTTAAAATAATATGTCATATTACACTCCTTATAAATCCAAATATTATTCCAAATACAACACCATATAGAATAATACTACCAGTTAATTTAAATATATTTGAACCAATTCCTCTTACAAAACCTTCTTTATTATTATCCATAGCAGAACTAGTCATACTATTAGCAAATCCAATTGATGGAACTATTAATCCACATTTACAAATACTTAGTACTTTATCAAAAAAACCAAATCCTGTAAATATTGAACCAATTACCACTAGTACTATAAATACTGCTAAATATGAATCATTAGTATTCATAAAATTATCAAATATATTTGCAAGAAATTCTCCAAATACTCCAATTAATCCGCCACTTAAAAAAGCAACTAAAACATTTTTTGAAATATCGTCTTCTTTTATTACCTTTTTAATTATTTCATCATATTTTTCATTATTCATTATTTCACCATTATTAGTTTTTACTATTTTAATTTATTAATACACAAAATCGTTGTAAACATTAAAAAAATATGCTAAAATGAATTTGTTCTTAAAAAGGCCCATTGGTGAAATGGTTAACACATCGCCCTCTCAAGGCGACATTCATGGGTTCAAATCCCATATGGGTCACCAAATTAAAAATTCCAAAACTATTTAGTTTTGAAAATAATAAATTGCTAACAGTAATGTTAGTTTTTTGTTTATAAAAGATTTTGTATATTATCAATTAAAAAGATTAGATTTTATAAATCTAATCAATACTTTTATTAATATATATTTATTTATTTTTATTAATCTTAAAATATTTCTTAAATTCCAATTTTTCTTTATCTGTTTGATGAATTAATAAACCTAGTACTAAAAAGAAATAAGGAGCAACATCTATAACACTTATATTAGCAAATGCTTGAATACAATATGTTACAAATGCCATATATAAAGCATGAGAGAATTTATCTTTCAATTTAAATCCTTTTGCAAATGGTATAAAGCATATTATCATATATACTATTAAAGCTGGTATACCATTAGTAATACCAATTTGCAAATATACATTATGAGCCTTATCATAACTTATATATCCACTTTGAGGATAAATATCTCTAAAATTATCTATACCTGCACCAAATAACCAATATCTTTTAAACAAAGGTAGCGTATTTACCCATACCTTTACTCTATTAGTAGCTACACTCATAATTTCATTTTTATTACCACTTGATATTTTTTTAATATTTTCTTTTATATCCTCTTTAATATAATATTTACTTGCTATTTCAAATCCATATATTTCTTCTTGTACATATATTAATAATTTATCACTAATAAATAAAGTCAGTATAATTATTATTCCTAAAGATAGCATTTTATACCATTTTTTTCTAAGTAAAATAAAAATAAACATAAAAGACAATACAAATCCTAATAATGGTCCAGTTGATCCAGATAAATATAAACAAAATGCAAATAATATAACTAATATTGTATTAATTAAATTTGTTTTATATATATAATAAATACTTACTATTGATAATAAAATTCCTATATAGCTACCATAAAAGTTAGGATTACTACATAGACCTAATGCCATATAAGGACTACCTGGAAATCTTCTAACAAATGATAAATTAGTCAATGATTGTAATATACCTATTATAGATTGAAATACACCTATTATAATAAATATATTAATTATTTTAACTCTTAACTTTTTAGATTCTAGATTCTTAGCATTTAATGCTATTAAATAATAACTAAACAACGATAAAATTCCTTCATACCTATTTGGTTCTCCAAATATAGATTTTTCTAAATCAATCGCAAATATAGTTGATATTATTCCAAGAAAACCAAGAATATAAAATAAATAATCTATATAATTTACTTTTCTTTTCTTAGATATTGTTGAATATAAATATATTATCAATAAAAAAATAATTGAAACCCATAAAAAATATGCTCTTGATCTTATAAAAAAAGTATTATGTATCTTATTTAAAAAATCAACATAAGATAATGATTTTAAAAAAGGTATACCAATCATAATAATGATAAATGATATATATATCATTTTATCAATTCTATCATATTTTATATTACTATTTGTCTTCATAAATTAATTTTATCAAATATAAAAATAATTGTCATTAAAAAAGAGTAGCTAAACACTACTCATTCTTACTTTTCTTCTTTTCCAAATTTTATTTCAATTACTAATTCATATATTTGATATATAAATATTAAGAAACATGGAACTAATATTATAAATAAGAATCCCCATTTAGAATTAACTACACTTAAAACTGAACCTATATTTTTGTACACTTTTTCTGGAGTACCAATAACTAATTTCATATCAAATGTACTACCATTTTCAAATGAAATATCATTTTCACTTTCATATACTTTACCAACTACTCCAAATTCGATAAACGTCTCATTATTATTAATTCTATATGCAAATGCTTCATCCCCAACTTTGATTGGATCTTTAATTGATGGACCTAGTTTCTTTTGTCTTAGAATTACTAAATCTCCTTTTTTGTATTTATCAGAAGAAAAATCCTCTTTTATTACTAATAGTATTCTATCTCCAAATTGTGTAAGACCATATTCATTATAATTTAATAATAATATTGTCATAGATAATGCAAACAAGAAGAATACAATTAATATTAGATTTAATATTATTTCTTTTATTTTATCTACTACTTTCATTTTATTTAACTCCTCTATAATAATTCTAACATAAACTATTTTAACTATCAACTATATTTAACATTCATTAGACTGAGTAATTTCAAAATCATCTAAAGTATAATTTATTTTATTATCTACTCTATAAAATATAAAATTTTTTAATGACTTAGTTGGAATATTAACGTTTATTTCATTTATATACCCACTACTATCCATATTATAATTTATTATACCATCTTTATTAATTCTAAATTTATTACTATCCCAAGATAACTTAATACATTTATCTTCTGTAAATGTATTATTTATAATTACCCTACTATAATCTTCATACTCATCATATATAAGATTAGTTTTTCCACTTTCATCAAGACCTCTTGTTAAAATAAATTCACTTATAATTGTTTTTTTATATGGATATGTACTTTCAAGTATTACTTCAACAACTGCACTACTTATTTGAGAATTATCATCACTATTTATATCAAAATACATATCTTTTATTGTTTCTTTTGATCTATACTCATATCCATTATCAATGCAAGTTTGATAATCCATACTACTCACATTAGTATTACCGCTTAAATCTACACATTCTTTATAACTAGATAAAACACCTGTTAAAGTATTTGTATTAGTATTATTTAGAAAACACTTAGCATTTGAATTATCTTTTATATTACATGTAACTTTATAATTAATATCATAATCAGTAGCAATAAGACTACTATTAGAGTTCTTAATATCAAAATGAATACTACTACCATCCCAATTATTATTAACATTAGATGAAGTAAGAACATCACTATTAAAATAAAATCCCTTTGTTCCCAAATAATAATTCCATATTGAATTGCCTGCATATTTAGCTAGTGATATTCCAGATATAAATATTCTAATTATTATTAGTGAAGATAAAATGATTAATAAAATCTTAGTTCTTTTTTTCATCATTCACCTACCTTCTGATAACTTTCTATTTTTAAATCTATATAATCAATTAAACTAGAATATTCATATGAATTATATTCTTCATCAAAAGTTAACCTTAATATATAATTATCAATTATATTAGTGTCATAATTCATCTGTTGTTTTTCACTTTTACATACTAATTCATTTTTTTCATTTCTAGAATAAGACTCATCACAAGTCATTATCAATACTTCACTGCTATTTTCTTTATATAATTCAATTTTTAATGGCATAAAATGATATGTATTAACAATAATATTATAAATTATTGTAACGTCGCTTGATATGTTTGATTCATTCTCTTCTAAATTATTACTAACAGAAAAACTATAATCTTTAACATCGCCTGGTTTTAAATCATATAATGGCAATTCTATTAAGTCAGTCTTTTGCGCATTAAATATAAATTTTGCTATATTTTGATTAGTTATAGCATCAACACTAGTACTTAATGCTGAATAAGTAATACCAGATAGCAATATTATAGAAATTATAAAAAATATAATTATAATTACTTTCTTTCTCATATTTAACTATCCCCCCTTACTATAAATTTCTGATCAACTAGCGTTACTAATTTATCTCCATCATATAACTCAAATATTAATTTATAACCATTTAAATCAAGTTTCTCTGTATCTAATAGTAATTCAAATCTAGTATAATTTGTATTATATGGGGCTTGTTTTAATGCATATATAGTATTTTCACTATATAACTCAACTTCCCCACTTATATAATCTACAATATTAACTAAATCATAACTCTGATTATATGCAGTCAATTCTCTCTTCTTATATAAACTAACCCTAACATTAGGATTATCTAGTCTACTCATTTGTAGTATATCAAATTCTAATGCTTGAATTCCATTTTTGTTAATAACTCTATTTTCACTATTCATAATAACATCAAAATTAAATTCTTTTTTTAGATTGCCATCTATAATTAATGGAATTAACTTGCATTCATTATTATTACTTTCATTATAATTAATACCATCATAGGATAAATAAGGACAAACTTTAAATACATATTCACCCTCTTCAATATCAAAATTATCAGTATATGTTTGAATATTTAAATTACCTATCATATTATTATCTAAATCAATATTAACAATACCCTTACTATTTGGATGATAACTAGTATCATCTATCATAAACTTAACATTATTTAAATATTTTTTATTCATTACAGTAGAAGTTGTTTTATTATATAAACTTATTTCTAAACCATATTTCATATCTTCATATTCACTATCATATATTGTTAAATCATCTAACGAAAAATAATTTAACTTTAATTCATAAGGAATTATATTTAAATAATCTTGATTATAATTAATAGTATTACTGTAATTTATTTCTAAAGAAACACGAGCTTTTACATCATTATCGTTATAGCCATCATAAATATTAAATGACTTTATATTATCTTTAAGAGTTGTTATTTTTATATTATTATCATCAATTATACTCATATATATATTAATATCTTTATAATTGTTAGTAACTTGTGTATTACTAAAATCTATAATTACATCAAAATCTTCATTAATTTTTCCTATATAGTCACTATCTTTAAAATACTTATCATCTATACTACCTACTTCTATAAAATTAGATAATAAATATGTTGATATGTTGTTAGTACTATATCCATAATCATCAGAAGTTAATGTATATGTATATACTTTATTAGTATTGTTGTCAATTAATGTAAATTTAGTATTTTCTGGTAACTTAGTATTTGATATTAATACATGTTTTAATTCACTTGTAAATTCATTATCATCAATAAACTTTGTATTAAACTTTATTGACGAATTATTTGTAATATTTAAATTATTACCAGTAAAAATATTTCTTCCAACCGTTAAATCACTTTGAGAGTATCCTTTTAATATAATATAATCTGTATTTATATAAGAATAATAATCAGTATTATCTTTAACCCTAAAATATATTATTTTAGGTGTTTGACTTGATATATTAAACTCTACATATTGGTTCCAAAGAGAATTATCTAATGCACTTAGCTCTTCTTCACTAAGTGCTATATCACTAATATAGTAACTTACTTTTTCTAATTTAGTATATTCTTCATTTACACTAACACTTACTTTAGTACTTTCATTTATATATAGATAATCATTTGGAGTATTAAATGAACTAAATTCATTATTACCAATTATAGCCTTTATTATAGAAGTATCTAAATCTATTGATAATATATCACTATTTATATATGTTATTTTATCATCACTATCAACTATCTTAGCATAAATAATATATTTTCCAGGAGTATTAACTTCAACAATATTACTATATTCTACCCACTCAATATTTTCTAATTCATCACTTGATAATGATACATCACTATTGTGAATATAATAATATATATTTTTTATACTAGATATCTCATTTCCACTTGTTATACTAAATATAAATTTATTACTAAATTTAAGAGTATTTAAATCATTAGATAAATTATTCCATGAAAACATACTAACATTAATTTTAGCAATTGGATTATTTAAATCATCTATATATAGTATTGGATATTCATTATTAGTAATCACCCATACATTATCACTAATTAGTGCATTTTCTAAATTTACATATTCACTAAAACCAAGAGTATCCTTTACAAAAGATGAATTTTTAAAATTACTTTCACTAGTACTAATAAAACTTATCTCATTAGAACTTTCTTTAACACTACTATTATGAGTTATATATGAATTATTTATTGTAACTGTTGATAAACTATCTATTCTATTTATTCCGTATGTTCCATATATAGAAAAAGAATTAGTTATTGTTACTTGAGAATTATTATTAATGCTGTTTATAAAAGAATAACTCTCAGAAGAATTTAAGTTTCCACTATTATAACAATTTGTAATATTAATATTACCATCTGTTTCATTAATTAAGCCAGTAGATAACTTACTTGTAATATTTCCCTTATTATAACTATTTTTTAATGATATAGTATCACTAGCATTAAATATTAATCCAGATGCTATACCACTTGTATAAACATCAATTGAATTTACTACATTTTCTAAACTAGTATTATTTGCATTAACTATAAGACCACTAGCCACCTTATAATCTGTAGTTACACTATACTTTAAATTACTTAAAGTAATTTGACCGATACCACTAATTGAATAATTAATATTATCTTTAGTATTACCAAGTGTAATACTAAAATTCCCCTCTTCAATTACTTGATCATTTATTTTAAATTCTTCTATTTCACCACTTTTACTATAAACACCAGTTAACGTTGATGAAATAATATTTCCATTTATTAATATACTTGATAAATCAATAACACCATCTACATCACTAATAGTATCATCTAAGTCATATGTATCTACATTATTAGATGAAGATGATATTAAATATCCATCATATAAAACATTTTTTATATTAGCATTATTTGAATTTATTGCAAGACCACTACTTATAACACCACCATTAATAACACTATTTTCTATATATAAATTATTAATATTTCCATTTAAATTCTTAAATAACGATACTTCTTCTAAACCACTATCAATAAATAGTCCATATATTTTAAATCCATTACCATCTAAATTACCATTAAAAGTATCTATCATACTTATTTTATTTACATTAAATTCATTTATATAATATGTTTCATCTTCATACTTATATTTAATATTTGTTTCATCATAACTAAATAATCCTTTATTTAAAACAATATCATTATTTAATTTAAAGTATACACCTTCATAATTAGTAGTTTTAAGATTCTCTACAAAGAAAGCAAATTCTTGACCATTTGAAATGATATACGGGTTATCTATACTACCGCTTCCACTTCTATATTCACTAGCAATAGTACCATCCCATTCTACTACTTGATAATAATTAGTTCTATTTTTATATCTTGAAAGTGTAGGAATACTTATAGATACAATAAAAAGAATACCTATTATAATTAATAAATATTTAAACTTTTTACTAATTTTTATTGTACTAAACTTCCTCATTAATTCTAATATTCCTCTACTATCTATTCATAATAAATTATAGCATATTTATTGTAAGAAAAAAAGAGTAATCATTTAAGATTTCCTTAATAAATTACTCTTCTTCAGTATCCGCATTTTCTACTTGCTCTGAATCTAATATTTTTTTAGTTTGTACCATAAACCAAATCTTTTCAACAGAAGAACTGCTTTTATCTATTATACCTGCTCTTAATATTAGTTTTATTTTATTATATAGTGATATAATGTTTTCTTCAGATATATCACTTTCTTCTATTTTTAAATTGTTTAGTTTATATTTATTAGCAATTATACTTGATAAATTATAATCATCAAATATTTTTATTCCTTTAACAATTAAATTATTAGGATTCATAGAATATAAATCAAAATCATTACTTATATCAATTATTTCATCATAATCATTTGTTTCATATGATTTTTGAATATCACTTTTCTTTAAATAGTCAAAACTATAATATAAATGTAATACATCTTCTACTGTTGTATCAACACTAACCATCTTTCTTATTCTATCTTTATTAACTTCATCATCATATTTATTATATAATTCCATTAACTCATTTACATAATGATTAGCAAGAATCTTAGTTTTTTCAACTTTATTCTTAAATAAAGTATCAAATAATTTACTACTTTCATGAAAAATTACTTTATTACACTTATCTAATTCTTTTTCTTTCTTTACTATTTCATTTAACATGTCTTTTGATTTAGTATTTTTATCATTTATTAAATTTTTATAATCATTTTTAAATAATGTAAATAAAGGTATAAACTTTATATAGTTTTGATATTCTTCAACATTATATTTTAATTTTGCTAAAACATCTCGTATTTTATCCATCTCTTTTTCATCCTCAGTGTCAATATCATCTGGAATAATAGATGAAAATGCATTAATCCTTACTTTATTATCTTCAAAATAGTGATTAATATCCAAAGAGCCCTCTAACGCAAGAGAAATTATCTTACCGATAGTTTCTTCTTCTAATTTTTCAAGTTCAGAATATTTATTTTTTAATTTTTCTAAACACTCTTCATAATCTTTAATATTATATTCTTTCATAGTTTTCTTTTGAAGTTTTAAAATATTATCATCAAATAATTTAGCATTTTTTCTAATAAGTATTTTAAAATTTAAAGCTAAATGATTAATTAAATCAGGATTTAACCAATATATTCTTTCAAATATTTCACTTACTTTATCATACTTTTTGTCTATTTTATATCTAACATCTAAAAATGCGCTCATATATTCATTGACATAAGATGTTATTCTAAAATCTTCTGACTTTAGATTTAATCCAATTATTTCAAATTTATCTAAAAATGCATTAATTATATCATTTAAAGAATGAAAATTAAATTTACTAAAATTATTAATTTGATATAATAGTTCATCAAATCCTAATTTTTCAATATATGTATTAGAAGGATTTAATAAAAATCTTAATTGTTCTAAAGAAATAACTTCCTTTTTAACTTTTTCATATTCTTTATTATCTTCTTTTATTTCAAAAGAATGACTCTTAACAATTAAATAATTTTTAACATTGTCTTTATATACTTTATATTTCTCTTCAATTTCTTCAATAGTGGTATTAATTTTCTTTTTATTAGTTTTAGTTTTACTTGGCATACTTGTAATCATTGTTTTTTTACTAGCAATATCTCTAGTTATAAAATCTAAAAAATTATTCATCTTCTTTTTCCTTTTCTTCAATTTCTATTTTATTTTCATCAAGAAAATTTAAAAACTCACTAATATTCTCGTATACCTGTATTAACTCCCTTAATTCCAAATTAGATAAATCAAAATCCACTTTTTCTTCTTTAACTTTCCTCATAAATATCATTTTCCTTTTTTATTCATAATTATCCCAACCATTAGTATCTTTAACAAAGTTTATAGAAAGATTAATTTCTGCTCCTTCTGAGTCAGTTTCAATACTATCTATATCTCCACCTTCTATCCATACATAAATTCTTGCTTTAGTGATTCCATGTGGTATTGTAAATAAAGGTTTATCAAAATCCTTTTCTGTTATAGTTTTCTGAAGCGCAAATGATTTTGTATCTAGAGTTGGAGACCCAGATAAAGTATCTATTATCTCAGCTTGATTAACACCTTGAATATTTGCATATGTTGGATAATACTCACCGTCAATTACCGTTAAATTAAACTTATTAGCTTTATCAATAGACATTTGAGTATGAGATGTACTATTAGGTTCATAAATAATTGATTTACAATTGTTATTACATTGAATACTTTGTGCCTCTTTAGCAGTCGCATCCATTGGAACACTTCCAACTTTCACTATACCAATTCTAATTGAATTGAAAAGTCCCTCCATTTGTTCTGATAGTTCTTCAACTGCTTTAACACCTGTACCTATATCGAAATATAAATTATCCGCTGTTGGTGAACCATTATTATCATTTCTAAAAAATATATCAAACGCTAAAAATCCAGAAGATTTCTTAGGCTGAGTTTGAGGATAAAATACAGTTTGTACATATCCATCTTCTCTTAATAGAAGATTATGATATTTTACACCTGGACTTCTATAAATATCAAAGAAATAAGAATTATTACTTTTATTACCTATTGTTGAAACAGGAAATAATCCACCTGTTGACCAAAAACTTTTATGATTAGGATAATTTACTGGGACATCTTCAAATAATACATTTTCAGAAATCTCGATTTCCTCTGCATAATTAACTGCATCAAATGAAATTTCTAATCCTGCATTTTTAGAAACTAACATATTAAATGTCTTAATTCTAACATTAAGTGTTGATGAAAACCATGCATATGTTGAAAATATCAATAATATACCAAGAAAAGTCAATGAAATTAAAGCAGCAATAAATCTACTTTTAGAAATAGGTTGTCTATTATTAACTTTTCTTTTTTTCGTAGTTTTCTTTTTACTTTTTACTTTATTATTACTAATTTTAGGCTTTGTTTTTTTTGTATTTTCAACATTTTTACCCATTAAAACACCTCCTAATATGAAATAAAGAGTAATTATAATTATTACTCTTTATAGTCATTTTAATTATTATGTATTAATAATTACTTTTTTCTACTAAATATTAAATACTTCCTGTTGGAGTTATATTAGTACTAGGACCATGATAATCTACATCAGTTTCAGTATATCTTTCTTTAGTAAATCCAAAGTTAACTGAAATTTGTTTTCCTAATGAAGCAAAATCATAATTATCAACATCTTGACCTTCTAAATATACATATACTCTAACTTTAGTAATACTATTTGGTGCTAAAGTCATAAATTGAGGTCTATCATTTCCAGTCTTATTTTTCATAGTATCAGTAAAATAAGGGAAATCTATTAATTTAAATGTTGATTTATCAGATGCTGCTAAATAATTTTCATATGTATCAGTGTTAGCAGTATAAGTATTGTACTTTTCTCCATCATATACATCTACTTGGTCAGCTATATTTATTACTTTACTAACTGCATAAGTTGGATATGCATTACTATCAGCAACTGCTGTACAATCTTCTCCTTTGTTATAAGACGCAGGATCACTTACAGTAGTTCCTGATGATTTTCTAACTTTACAAGCAGTATTATACCAATTAATTGCATTAGTAACATGAGATGTATCATTTGGCTCCCAAATTTGAGCATTTCTACAAATACCAGTTACACCTTTACCATCATCATTACTACAAGTTATACCTGTAATAATTTCTGCATTTTCAGTAGTACCAATTACACGTCCTATTTGTAAGAATGCTACTCTAATTGAATTTTCAATACCAGTATTTTCAACACCTGCTGTTGAAACTGAAACTTTTGAGTTTGTTGTTAAATAAATTGCTTCTTCATTTAAAGGCTCATTAGTTGCATAATATTCTTCACCTGATAAGTTTTTAATGAATAAATCAAATGCAACATATCCTTTACCTTGATTTAATGCACCACTACCAGTAGCAGCAGTTCTATAATTATCAACACGACTAGTTAACAATCTATAACCACCTGAACTAGGTGTTAAACTAGCTTTTTCATATAATTTCATTCTAGAAACTGTAGAGTCAGCTTCTCCTATAGTAGACATAGGAATTAATCCATCTGTTGCCCATGTATTTGTATTTCCATCATATTGATGCGCCGTTCCAACATTTAAATTGTATTGCCAATCAGCACCATCCATTGATAAGAATAAACCTTCTGTTGTAGCAATTTCGATTTCAAATTGACTAACATTAACAGTTTTCATACCAATGAACCATGCATATGTTCCAACGGATAATATGATAGCAAATAAAGCACAAACAGTAATCAAATTTCTTAATTTTCTATTTCTTTTTTTATTTGTTGCCATTTTTTCTCCTTTTTATATTTTTTATAATATTACACTAATTTCCAGCTGTTGCAGTATTTGTTGGGTCTTTATGATTTTCATAAATTACATCATCTGGTAATGTAGCTGTTCCTTCATCATTATAATCAACATCTTCACCAAAATATCTTTCTTTAGATAGACTAAAATTAACTGCAATTTGTTTTCCTAATGATGCAAAATCATAATTATCAACATCTTGACCTTCTATATAAATATAAATTCTAACTTTAGTAATACTATTTGGAGCTAATGTGATAAATTCAGGTCTATCATTACCTCTTAAATTCTTTTCAGTATCTGTAAAGTAATCTACTTCATTTAATTTTCCTGCTGTTGGTGTACTTGCAATTGAAGTAGTATATTCATTATAATCCGTTCCATCATATACATCTACTCTATCAGTATAATCAATTACACCACTTACAGCATAAGTTTTAGAATATTTTCCATCTTCTACTGTCTTACATGCACCTTCATATGAAGCACCAAGTGTTAAATCTTCACCTGTTCTCTTCTTACAAGCTTTACTATACCAATTAATAGCATTAGCTGCATGATCAGTATCATTTGGTTCCCAAATTGTTGCTTTTCTCTTACTACAAATAGTAGTTACACCAGAAGTTTCAGCACATGAAATTCCTTGAATAGTTGTACTATCAGTTGTAGTTGCTACTACACGACCAATTTGTGCAAATGCAACTCTTACAGAGTTTTCAATACCAGTGTCTGCAACACCAGCAGAACCTACTTTAACCATTGAATCTGGTTCTAAATAAATTGCTTCTTCATTTAATTGATTATATTCAGAATAATACTCATTTCCTGATAAGTTTTTAATGAATAAATCAAATGCAACATATCCACTTTTTTCTGCACCTGCAGTATTTTCTACTAAACTAGCCATTAATCTATAACCACCAGGAGTTACAGTTAAACTTCCTTTTTCATACATTACTAGTTTAGATGTAGTATCGCTTACTACTCCTACTGTTGATATTGGGATTAAACCAGTTCCACCCCAAGTATTTGTATTGCCAGTATATGTTGCTACATTATAATTATCTTTATTTATACTAACTGTGTCAGCCCAAGTTATACCATCTAAAGATAAAGATAATCCATCAATTGCCGCTACTTTAACATCGAATGGCGAAACATTAACAGTTTTCATACCAATAAACCATGCGTATGTTGATGTAGCTAGAAGAATTGTAAAAAGACCAGTCCCAACAATAAATCTTTTTATTCTTCTTTCATGTTTGTTATCTCTTTTTGCCATTATTTACTTCCTTTCTCCTTTTCATCAATAAATTCTGATTTAAAGTCTAAATGAGCTTTAAATTCACCACCCAAAATGTTATCAGTGCATTCTGGATCACTTCCTTCAATCCACATGACTACAGTATATTTATGTATATCTCCTGGATTAAAGTCTGCAACGTGTTCACGCGCAATTATCTCATCTGATACAAAAGTGACTGTGCCTGACTCCGCAGTTCCTTTTGCAGATTTTTTAGCATACGTTACATAACTACCATCATTCTTATATATTCTAATTCTCACTGCTTCATCGACATTTTTAATAACATCATCAATAACAACTTCATAATAATAATTGTTAACTAAATCACCTTGATTTTCAATATAGAAAGTATAGGCGAGATAATTATCTCCATTATGTGTTCCACCCATACTATCATGTAGATTATCAGGCAACCAACGATATGAAATATTGTCGAATGACTCAGGAGTCTTAGCATATAATTCAGAACGATAGACTTTATAATTGACATCATCATAAATTATCATGCCTTTGTCAAAATATAAGTTTTTGTCTAACGTAACACTAAAATTCCCATTATTATAAAAAATACCTACTACAAAATACAAAATTAGGAAAAATAGCAATAAAACTAATATAGAGATTTTTAAAATCTTTTTAATTTTTTTCTCACGTTCTATTTTTTCACTACTTAATTTTGTCCTTCCCATATCCTATATCCCTTCATACAGTCATCTCGAAAAAACCATATGGCATAGTTATATTCCGATATCTTTATAATATAATTAGATTATACTTTAAATATACACATAAAGTCAATAAATTTGTCGAAATATGTTAAATAAAAATCATCATAAAAAATTATGATGATCACTTTTACAAATATTTTTAAATTTACAATTATCACATTTATAATTACAATTATTTTTTTTAAATATTCTAAATACAATATAAATTATAACTATAATCGTTATTAGAGTTAGGATATTAAAATTTGTACTAATTTGATAAATAGATGTTGATAATATCCATGAAAATAATACTTGATATAATATAACAAACAATAATAATTTATTACTTCCTAACTCTTTTCTTAAAGTACTTAATGTGGCAATACAAGGAGCACTAAATAAATTAAATACTATAAATGAATATGCTGATTGTTTATTAAATGTTGATAATATAAAACTATTCATACTCAAATCATTTATTATTTCTAAAGATGAAACTACTTGTTCTTTAGCAATTAATCCTTGTATTATAGATACACTAGCTTGCCAAGAATTAACTCCTAACATAGGATAAAATATCCATGATATCTTCTTACCTATAAATGAAAGAATCGTATTATCAAGACTAACCCCATACTTTAATTTTAATGAAAAAGATGATAAAAACCATATTACAATAGATGATATAAATATAATAGAACCTGCTCTTTTAACAAAAGCACTTATTTTATCATAAACATCATTAAATATATATTTTATATCTATGTTTTTATACTCTGGTAATTCTTCTATATATGTATTATTAGTTTTTTTGTTTGAATATTTTTTTATTAAAAGTGATGTAATTATAATTACTAATATTGTTAACAAATATAACGACATAATTATTAGAACTTGATTTTCTTTATAAAAATAGCTTGTCAGCATTAAAATAATTGGTAATTTCGCACCACATGGTATAAAAGGAGTTAAAATACTAGTTGTATTTCTAATTCTTTTATCCTCTATTACTCTACTACTTAGTATTCCTGGAACACTACATCCACACCCAACTATAAATGGTACTATACTCTTTCCACTTAATCCAATTTTTCTAAATAATGAATCAAACATCAATGATATACGAGACATATATCCTGTTGTTTCAAGAATAGATAAACATGTAAATAGTATTAATAATTGAGGAATAAATACCAATACTGCTGATACCCCTGTAATTATACCATTTACTATTAGACTTATTAACCATTCACTAACATTATTTACTTGTAATACTTTTTGAACTACAAAACTAAAATTATCTAAACAAACACGAATTAAATTAGACAAACTCTTACCTAAAGTACTAATAGATAAATAATATATAAAAAACATAATAATTATAAATATTGGAAAAGATAAATATTTATTTAATAATACTTTATCAATTCTATCACTAATAGATATTTTACTATTAACTCTTTTAAATACATTTAATTTAACATTCTCTATATACCTATATCTTTGATTTATTATTTCTTCATATATATCACTACTATATCTAAAAGACAAACTATTAATAATATAATCAATTTCATTACTTTTATATATATCAAATATATTATCTTGTTCAAGTAATTTAATACTTACAAATCTTTTATTAGTAACACTTTTATTTAATAAACTGTTTACCTTAAAAATACACTCTTCTATATTAGAATCAAATACCCTCTGTAACTTTTTATAACTATTAGTATCTATAGACTTTAGCAATTCATCAATTCCAGTATTTTTTAAAGCAGATATTTTTATGACATCCACTCCAAGTATATTAGATAACTTTTTTTCATCTATAGATATACCTTTTTTTAAAAGCAAATCATTCATATTAAGTACTAAAATCATTCTTATATTTAAATCAAGCAATTGTGTTGTTAAATATAGACTCCTTTCAAATGTAGTACTATCTATTATATTTATAATTAAATCAGGTTTTTCATCAATTATATATCTTGTAGTAACTTCTTCTTCTATACTATATGAGCTAAGTGAATATATTCCTGGTAAGTCTACTAATTCATGATTTGTTCCTTTGATTATTCCGCTTTTCTTTTCTACTGTTACGCCTGGATAGTTTCCTACTTTTGCAGTAAATCCTGTAAGTAAATTAAATAAAGTAGTTTTACCACTATTCTGATTTCCAACTAGTGCGATTTTCAATTTATCTTCTCCACCTTTATTCTTCTTAAATCTTCCATGCTTAAAGTTAAATTATAGTCTCTTAAATAAATTGTTAACAATTGATTGTTTGGGCTTTTCTTTTTTACTAGTATTTTTGTTCCTTTTATAAGACCCATTTCAAGTAAATGTCTTTTAACTTTTTTATTACTTTCTATAATACCATTTACTATTACTGTTTCTCCTACATCAATTTTATCTAAAGTTATCATGCTAATTATATGCAAATAAAAACAATATTATGATAAATATTGTCTTTCTATCCATTTCATTAAAAGATTTACTATATAGTCTATTTCTTCTTTATTTAATTTTTTACCCTTTTCTATTTTGTGCCATTTATATAAACACTCTCTACAACAACAAGCACATGCATGCTGTGCAATAAATACAGGATGTCCTTTAAATGGGGTTTGTTTACCATCATTTGCTATATATGATGGAGCTATTCTTTTGTTTATAAAATCATAAGCATGAATTCTAATAGTATCTATACCTTTGTTTTTTATTAGTTCTTTATCTTTATCTCTTAATTTAAAACTACTTCTAAATTTGGATTTTGATAACCTATATAAGATATCATCATACATAATCTTTAAAATCTTTCTTTATTTTATCAGCAAGGATTCCTTCTCTTAGAAAAATTATTTTATTATTTTCTATCTTTACTATAGTTGATGATATGTTTGTTTTTTCTCCATCATCTAAAATATATGAAATATGTCTTTTTAATTCTTCTTCTAATAAATCAACTTTTGTTATAACATCCTTACTTGAGATATTTGCACTTGTTGATATTAATGGTTTATTTATTTTGTTCATAATTTCTAAAAGTAATTTATTATTTGGCATACGAATTGCAACTGTTTTATTTCCACAAGTTAAAGTATCACTTAAATTATCATTTTTATCAAATATGATACTTAGTGTATTTGGCCAATATTTCTCAATTAATTCTTTTTGCAAATCACTTATTTCTATAACATATTTTTTTAACATTTCAATATTTGAAACTAATAAAATCAAAGGTTTTTTTTCTCTTTTTTTAGCAATAAACACTTTTTTAATAGCATCTTCGTTAGTAGCATCAGCCATTATTCCATATACTGTATCAGTAGGCATAATTACTAAATTACCTTTTTCTATTTCTTCAATTATTTTTTTCATATTTTCCTTTCTATAATAATTTCATAATTATCATATATACTACCGCTATCCCTAATATGATATAAGAAGGTTTACTAATAGTTATTTTCTTAAAATCTTCCCTTTTTACATCTTCACTACTTTTAATAAAATTAAGACATGTATGTTTTACTTTTGAAACATCATAATCTGCATATATAGCAAAATACAATGGATTATCCATTTCCGTAAATTCTATGTCATCTTTTAACTTTCTAATAAATAGAAATGTAAAAATATCTGCAACGCTTCCAGATATATTAAATGCTGATAATATTACTAATAAAGGGAAATTAAAAATAATACCAATTATATATGTTAATATACCAATAAAAAATAGTGGATAAATAGAAGAATAGGATATATTTTTTTTACTTATATTTTGTTTACATAAGCAATAAAATACGCCTTTTTCTAGTTTAATACCATATACTATTTTATTAAAAGAAGCACCATTAATAACATAACCTATACTATGTAATAATTCATGTAACAAAAAATAACCAAATAAATATATAATAAACATTGCTATATCAATATTGGGAGATAATATATTAGGATTTATTAAGTAAGATAAAAATAATAAACCAGCAAAAATAATTATTAAAATAAAATTAAGTAAAAAACTATTTGTACCCAGTTCAAATATATAGTACTTCTTTTTCATATACTTCACCATAAACAATATATCAAAAAAAGACTATAAAATAAATAGCCTTTTTAATAATAATTTTATCTTAATTTTCTTTCTAATACCGGATTACTACTTTTAATATCAATAATATCTTGTAATCCTAAAGTTTCAATTACAGAGGTAAAATCTTCCATTAAATCCCCACCCTTAATATTTAATTTTATAGGTTCTTGGATTAATATATCTCCTTTTTGTAAATCTAATAACTCTCTTATCATTTCTTCCTTACAACTAATTCCGTAAGACCATCCCCAACCTCTTCTTTGAAAATCCATTGTTTCTAATACTCTAAATAATATTCTTCTTAAAAATTCTTTATTACATTGAGTTTTATAAAAACTAGATATATTTAAACTCTCATTATATTTCTTTATTTGAACAATTATATAGGCTATTTCATCTTCTACTTTAGATAACATTACTGAATTTAAATCAACTATATATCCAGAATGTTCTAATGCTTTTATAATATTTGCTAT
The DNA here is from genome assembly GCA_029007115.1 of bacterium. GTDB lineage: Bacteria > Bacillota_I > Bacilli_A > RF39 > UBA660 > CAG-1000. Next base: position 46,914 of record JAQXHG010000008.1, read on the forward strand.
AATAATTGCCCTATTTTGAATTTGTTTATCTGTAGTATTTTTATCATAAGACAAAGTAACATAAATTTTAATAAATTTTGGTTGAGAAACTTTATGTGTTTCTTCATATACTAAAGGTGCTCCAGCACAATAAGCAGGCACATTAACACGACCACCCGCTACAGTCTTAACTGTTTTATATTTTTGAGTTTTAATACTCTTAGCTTTAATTAAATTATTTTTTAATCTTAATATATCATCAATTTCAAAATTATCTAGATGATCCAAATTAACTAAACTATCTAAAGTTTCATTAAAAGATCTTCCTGCAAAACAAGAATCTTGCTCATCACTATCGGTTATTTCAAATATATCACTATTAATTTTAGGATTACTTATAAGATAAGTATAAAGTGAATGCAAAGTATTAAATCTCGCTTTATATATTGTATAATCTCTACCATTAATATTAACTACATATGGAGAAAAAATATTAATTGGAAAATTTTGTTGATTATAACTCTCTTTCATATTATCTATTTTCCTATTTCTTTCGTTCTAATCTTAATATTGCTTGATCGCAACCATATACTAATGAACTAGCAATATCTTTTTCTATTAACTTATTTAAACCACTTGTTTTTTGCGCATTTGGATCATTTTCAATATCAGGTAAATTATACATTTTCTTTATATAATCTCTTATATATTTTAAATAATGAACATCTTTAGTTTGAATAAATTTTTCTTCAATAATTTGATTTACACTCTTACTATTATGAGATAAATATCTTGAAATATCATCAGCATCACGAGTAGTTCCTACACCAGGAGCAAAATCATAACCAATTCCTGAACTATATGATAAGCAGGCTTCTCTAAAATCACAAAATAATTTATACCAACCAGGAGCATCTGCTAATATTATTTTTTCTACTCTATTATCATAAAGAACAAGTTTAGGTGTAAATCTATCTTGTAGAGACTCATCTATTCTACCTCGAGATGAATATATTTCATCTTCACCCTTACAATTAGTATTACCAGTAGCTACCATTCTAAAATTTGGATTAACTGGTACTCTTATATGACTACCAAATGTTACATAATATTCTTTTTGTGGATTTCTTATTGCCTTACTTAACTTAGATTGAATACCATTTAATAAAATATGAGTATCTGTATTACCATTATCTAACTCATCATTATTCAATAATTTCCCATTATATAATGCACTAAATGTCGGCGTTGGCACAAATTGACCTCTTGGATCATAATAACCAGTTATACTATAAACATCAGTTATTTTAACATTTTCTATCATATCTAGTCCTAATAATGATGATGCTTGTTCTATTGCATAAGATTTTCCACTACCAGATGGACCCCAAAGATATACAAAATCTCCTTCCATTATACAAGTTATTAATTGTGGAATAATTTCATGATATATCTCACCATTTTTTTCTCTTTTCTCTTTTTCTCTTAATACTTTTTCATATCTCTCTTCAAATGGAATCTTTTCATCAAACGCTGGTAAAATTTCTCTTGATTTAGAAGGTAATATAATTTCATCAACCTCAGGTATTATTATTCCACAATTAGCAAAACTAGTTGGCTGCTCTTGAACAATTACTTGTGGATTAGTTATAACTGAAGTATCTACTACTGAAGGTGTTTGCTCTACAAAAGAACTATTATTCTTTTGTATTACATTAGCTGCACTTTGAGCAATAATAACTTCTCTTGAACCTTTTGAATTTATTATCTCACTTAATACTCTTTGTAATTCAGGCTCATCCCTCAAAAATCCTTCTAAATCAGCTATTTTTTCATCAGCCATACTTTGAAGTCTTATTATATCCTTATTTGCACTA
>JAQXHG010000009.1 GCA_029007115.1 bacterium
CTTTACAAAATGAGAATTATTATTATGATTATGAGATAGAATATAATATTGATAAAGTAGTAATTGATGCAGTACTTAATGATAAAAATAATGAATTTGTTTTTGGTTATGGACCAAGGACTATTGATAATTTAGATATAAAAAATACTAAATCTGAATTAAAGATTAAAGGTCAAGATGGTAAAGAAGTAGTATATATAATAAATATTATTAAAAAAGAAAAAGAAATTATTGATGAACAAGTAGAAGATATGGAAAAATCACCAAAAAGAAATTACTATTTTTATGTAATATCTATTATAATATTAATTGCATTTGGATTAATACTTAATAAGTTTATGAAAAGAAAAAAATAATAATAAAAATGTAGATATAGTCTACATTTTTTTGTTATCATAAATAAAAAGTCAAGAAAATTAATTATTTTCTTGACATATTATCATTGGTTGTAAGATACATATTAGAATATAAATAATCAGCATAATAGTTCATAAGTTCATCTTCTTTCATATTTTCAATATTAATTCCAGAAAAACTAATATAATTTTTAATAGTATCAATGAAAGTAACTTTATCATATGAACGCAACATATCGCGATAATTAGTTAAATCATTAGGATTATTTGATCTTCTAGTAAATCTATTAGTAATACCAAAATGATAAAAAGAATATAAAGCATTTTTTAATTGTTCTATTCCATATTTTTGAAGTGTAGCCATACATATATTATTTAAATTGTTTACTAAAGTGTTATCAAAACTTATAGATATAAATTTATTTATTAAGACATCTAAACTAATTACATCTGCTACACCAAATTTATTTCTAACCATATCAAAAATAATATTATGCATTTCCTGAGCGCTAACATTGCTTTTAAGTCTATTTCTTAAATTTTGATTAGCAGAAGTAAAATATCCATAATCATTATTTTTTATAGCTCTTAAAATAGCAAATTTAACTTGTTCAATACCATATTTATTATATGTAGCAGAAACAGCTTTTAAAAATATTTCTTTCTTCTGAGAATAATTTAACTCTTTAGTATTCAAAGAAACTGCTTTTCCATTTTTTTGGAATTGACCTTTATTTAATCCAATTGCTTCACCATAAGCAGTTTTAATACTTTCGTAATATTCATTATCACTAAACAAGTATTCAAATTCTCTATTAAAGTCATCAATAGTAACACTATTTCTATGCTTATTTCTATTAATAAATGTTGCTATTCCTTTAGCCATTTCATAATTATATGAGAATCCTTCTTCATACATTAATCCTATATTATTATAATTAGGAACAAATGGATTAGTTTGATTCAATCCTGATCTAATATATTTGTTATTATTACAAAATTCTATAATTTTATATGCATTTTCCACATCATTTATTGGTAATCTTACAACAACATTATCATTTCTTAAATCAAGGCCTACTTTAGATGCATGTGTCATATTTAAGGAAGACATAAAATTAAATAATTCGCTAACTCCTTTATCTAAATGATCATAATCAATAGGAATATACATTTTGATATCTTTTCCTTGAACTAAATGAGCTTTGTTAGTAAATTGACAAAAATATCTCCAATGCTCAGCTCTAAAAACATTAATATTATTTCTACCTTTAAATTTATCAATCCAACTATAAAATAAATTTTCAATCATATTTCGTTTATTATGATCATTATTCTTTATATTAAATCTACATAATAAATAATATACATCATCTGCTGTTAAAGTTGTATTATTTTCTTTGGCGATAGAAAGAATCATATTTAAAAAATCATTAATTTGATTTATTCTTGGAGAATCTAAATAAATAGATGTATTAGGTAATTCATTCATCTTTTTCCTCCAAATCTAATTCTAAATCAGTAATAGTATCTTCTAAAGCATCATTTATTTTATTTGTATCAATAACTTTAGTATCTTCTATATTATCAATATTGTGAATTGCTATTCCTGTTTTACCTTCTGAATTATCATCTTCAATAACTAATATTTTATCACCATATTTTAAAGTTTTCATACATACACTCCTTATAATAATTATATAATACATGATAATTATTGTAAAATTATAGTGTAAAGATTTACAAATATAATAATAATTTTTATGATTATATAACAAATGATTATGTTTCTAACATATATTAATAATGAAATATTATTTTATATTATTAATATATTGATATAGTTATAGTTTACAATATACCTTGTTCAATTTAGTGCTTTTTGATATAATGTAATGGCGAAAAGAAGTGAATATTCAAGGAGGAATTTATGCAGCCAATAATAAAAAGAATATTTTGGAAAAGAACATATTTGTTTATAGAATATGAAAGTACAAAAGATATTAATCTTTGTTTAAATTTATTTAATAAAGATAAAAAAGGAAAAATAAAGTTATTAGAAAATAAAATATTATTAGAAACAAAAAAATTAGATAAAAATTATTATCGTTCTAAGATAAATATAACAATAGCAGAAGGAAGAGAAATATTAAAATCTGGTGGATATATGATTTCTTCAGATGAAAAGTTATGTATTTCTAATGAAATTCTTTTAAACATTGAAGATTTATCTAGAGTTTTTAGATATGGAGGATGGTTAGAATCATATATAGTTACTTTTCATATTACGGAAGAAGAGCCTCATCAATTGTATTTATATACAAGTTATATGATTGATAATAAGCATCCAGAGAAAAAGCATTTGTTTTCATCAATTAGACTGGCTACAGGATTCTCTCATAAATTAAAAACATTAATTGCGATTTTAGGTAAAAGATGTTTAAACATTTATTATCAAATATTGACTCATATTATTCCTAAAAATGGAAAAAGAATTTTATTTTTATCTCAAAATATGGATCATATTAGGGACAATATGACAGCAGTGTATGATAGAATCTATGAAAGAAATTTAGATAAGAAATATAAAATTAGAAAGAATTTTGTTAATATTTTTGATGGAAAAATAAGAGTATTTTATTGGATAAAATTATTGACTCAAATATCATATCAAGATTATATTTTTGTTGATGATTATGTGCCTGTATTTTCTTTTATTAATTTAAATAAAAAGACTACTTTAACACAATTATGGCATGCTGGATTTGGATTTAAGTTAGTTGGATATGGAAGATTTGGAATAGCGGGTTCCCCAAGACCTTATGAATCTTGCCATCGTCAATATACATATGGAATTATTGGAAATGATCATTTAAAAGAAATATACTCAGAAGTTTGGGGAATAGAAAAAGAAGCATTATTGGCAACTGGTATGCCAAGATTAGAGCATTTTTTAGATAAAGAATATATAAAAAAAGTTACTAAATCTTTTTATGATGAATATCCTCAATTTAAAAATAAAAAGATTATAACTTTTGCACCTACTTATAGAGGAAATAGCCAAAAAGAAGCATATTATGATTATAGTAAAATAGATTTTGATGCTTTATATAATTTTTGCAAAAAGAATGATTATATAGTTGCATTTGGAAAACACCATTTTATTTTACAAGATATACCAATAAAGAAAGAACACTCTGATTTAATTTATGATATGTCAAAATACAAACTTAATGATTTACTTTATATAACTGATATTTTAATTACTGATTATTCTTCTTGTTTTTATGATTATTTACTATTAGAAAGACCTGTCTTATTTTATGCATATGATAAAGATATTTATTCTGCCACAAGAGGCGTTCACAGACCAATAGACAAAGTAGCACCAGGCAAAGTATGTACCACTTTTGATCAAATCATGGAAGCGTTAGAAAATAAAGATTATGGTGAAAAAGAAAAATTTGATTTCTTAGTAGATAAATGTTTAACAAATAAAAAAATTGCTAGTGATCAAATCATTGATTATATTATTTTAAATCAAAGAGATTAGGAGATATTATGAGTAAAATAAAGTTGTTATTATTGAAAGTTGCAATATTTGTATTAAAGTTAATTTATTCTGTTATTAAGTTATTTCCCACTAAAAATAAAATAACACTTATTAGTAGGCAATCAAATACGCCATCTATAGATTTTGATATGATATCTAAAGAGATAAAAAAGAGATATTCCAATTATGAAGTTATCGTGTTAGCTAAAACTTTGGATAATAAAATAAAATACATTTTTCATATGTTTAGACAAATGTATCATATCGCAACTTCTAAGGTTGTTATTTTAGATTCTTATTGTATTGTAATTAGTGTTTTAAAACATAAAAGTAAACTTAAAGTTATTCAAATTTGGCATGCAGTTGGAAGCATGAAAAAGTTTGGTTATGCTATGTTAGATAAAAAAGAAGGTAGCGATTCTAAATTAGCTGAAATTATGAGAATGCATAAAAATTATGATTATATTTTGATTTCTTCTATGAATTTTATAAAAGATTATGAAGAAGGTTTTCATTGTAATAAAAATCAAGTACTTGAAATACCTCTTCCAAGAGTAGATTTATGGTTAGATAAAAAATACATTAATAAGAAAAGAAAGGAAATATTGAAGAAAAATCCTGAATTAAAGCATAAAAAGAATATTTTATATTGTGGAACATTTAGGAAAAATACTACAAATAGTATAGAGCATATTCGAAAATTAGTAGATTGTATTGATTTTAAAAAATATAATTTAATGTATAAGCCACATCCTTTAAGTAAATTAAAAGTTGATGATAATAGAATTATTCAGAATTTTTCTAATACATATGAAGCTTTGATGGTTGCAGATTATGTAATCTGTGATTATTCAAGTATTATTTATGAGGTAGGACTATTTAAATTACCTATTTATCTTTATGCATATGATTGGGATGAATATAAAACTCAGCGTGAGTTAAATTTTGATATTGAAAAAGAAGTTCCAACTTTATTTACTAAAGATCCTAAAAAAATTATTGATGCAATCGAAAATAATGATTTTGATTATAAAGCATATCAAAAATTTGTTGATAAAAATATTCATGTTCCTAAAGGCGGATGCTTAAATAAGTTAATGGAATTATTAGATGAATTATTATAATTTAAATAAATAAAAATAGTAATTATAAGCAAAAGGATTCATTATGAATTCTTTTTATATTGAAAATATTTGCAAAGATTTGAATAGTTATGTTATTATGTAGGAAAGAGATGGTGAAATAAAATATGTCAAAAAGCAATCGCCTAAATAAAAAATTAGATTTAAATATTGTAAGTAAATATAGACAGCCTATTTATGGTTTTGCAATATTATGGATTGTTTTTTTTCATGGAGCAGCTATTAATAATATTAATTATTCATTTGGATGTAATTCATTAAAGATATTAAGATTATTTATGATTTCTGGAAATGTAGGTGTGGACATTTTTTTGTTTTTATCTGGTATTTGTTTGTATTTTTCTTATCATAAAAATCCAAATTCATATGAATTTATTAAAAAGAGAATATTTAGAGTAGTATTGCCAGTATGGATTATAAATGGAATATATTGGTTTATAGTTAATGTGCTTATTAATAAGCAAGGAATTTTTTCATTTATTAATAGGATGTTTCTTTTTCATTTTTGGGAAACTGGTGACCAAGCAATATGGTTTGTTTCATGTATTTTAATTTTATATTTTATGTATCCTTATATTTATCAATTTTTATTTAATAAAGAAAATAGTAATAAAGTGATTATAATTCGAGGATTATTACTATTAGTATGTACATATCTTTTTATTATTTCTTTTTCTAAAACTAATATATCTTTATATAATACTATAGAAATCGCGCTAACTAGATTTCCAGTATTTATTTTAGGATGTATTATGGGTAAATTTGTATTTGAAGATGTTAAAATACCATCATATTGGAAATTAATTAGTATAATTGGTACTTTATTGTTTTTCTATGTTAAATATGAAAATCTACTTAATGGATATTATCTAAGATTCTTTTATTTAATAGGTGGAGTATCTTTAACTTATTTGTTAGCTATTTTATTTTCGTTTATAGATAAATTATTTAAAAAAAGAAAATCATATTTTTTAAATATATTATCAATAATTGGAGAATTTTCTTTAGAATTATATTTAAGTCATATTACTATAAACAAAATATATTATATGTTACCATTTTATGAAAAGAGTAATTTATATAAATATTTAATAGTGGTTATATTATCTATTATATTAGCTAGTTTATCCCATAAAATATGTCAATTAATATCAAAAACTATAAATAAAAATAAAGATAATCATTATGATAAAATAAAAAGGAAAAACATTAAAAAAGTTTAATAAATAGATTAGAATGCAGAATATAAGTCAGATGATATGATTGAAAATAGGTTATCTGTGTGATATAATTTTTTTAGAGAGGTTAAAATGAAAAATAAGAGAATAGTGTTGTTAATGATGGGAGGAAAAGGGGAAAGGTTTGGTCAACAACTTCCAAAACAATTTTATAGTATTAATGGTATGCCACTATATCTTTATATTTTACAAAAATATAATCAAATGGAAGAAATAGACTCTATTGTTATTGTTACAAATCCAAATTATTATAATGAAACAATAGAATGGAATAAATTAGTTGATAGTGATAAGGTTTCTTATGTTTTAAAGGGTGGAAATGGAAGATCAAAAGATATAAAAGATGCATTAGATGTTATTAGTACATTTGCTGACTTTGAAGATGTAATTTTAATTCATGATGCGACTCATCCATATGTAGATACAAAGGGAACTAATGAAGTAATTGAGGCAATTGAGAAATATGGTGGAGCTACTCTTGGAGGAAAACAATATGATACAGTTTACTACACAGAAAATGGTATGTTAAAAGAAGTTATAAGTAGAGATAATGTAGTATCAGGAGCATCACCAGAAGGATTTAAATTTGGAATTATTTATGATGTTTATAAAAATTCCACATTAGAAGAATTAAATAAAATGACATCAGCAGGTGCTATTGCACTTGCAAATGGAATAGAAATGGCGATTATTCCATCAAATATTTTAAATTTAAAAATTACACATCCAGATGATATGCTAATTTTAGAAAATCTTGCTAGTAATTATTATTTTAATGAACAAAAGAAAATGAAAAAACATTAAAAATGTATTAAAATAATACATTTGTTAATTTATAAATAGCGATATAATCATTCTTATGTTAATAATACTAGTACTATTGAAATAAATATAATCTAATATATAGTGAGAATCACTTAAATGAAAGCAATATGATACAGTATAATTTACATAAGATGTGCTAAGAGAGGTGGTTATTAAATTAATATCGTTTATGATATTTATATAAAAATATAGTTTAAAATTTTTTAATTTTATAAAATTCTACTCATAACAAATAATTAATTATATTAATATTAAAAACATTTTATTTGGAGTATATATTTTTATTTTTTTCATCTAAAAAACATAGTTATTATAATAAAATCTTGTATTATTTTTAAGGAGGATGATATATGAAAAATATTTTAGTTGATATGGTTGAAAAAAGAAAAATGGGTATACATAGTGGAATTCCATCTTTTTGTAGTGCTAATAAAATTGTTATTGAAGCAATTATGGAACAATCAAAAAGATTTGATGATTATGTACTTATAGAAGCTACTTCTAATCAAGTAAATCAATTTGGTGGATATATGAGTATGACACCAAAAGACTTTAAAGATTATGTATATGAAATAGCAGAAAAAATATCTTTTGATAAAGATAAAATAATATTAGGTGGAGATCATTTAGGACCTCAACCATGGCAGGATTTAGATGAAAAAGAAGCAATGGAAAATTCCAAAAAATTAGTTCGTTTATGTGTAGAGTCTGGGTATATGAAAATTCATTTGGATACTAGTATGAAATTAGGTAGTGACCCAAAAGATGAACCTTTAGATCCAAGTGTAGTTGCTCGTCGTGGTGCGATATTGTATGAAGAATGCGAAAAGGCTTTTAAAGAATTAAAAAAGAAAAATCCTAATGCTATTCATCCAGTTTTTGTAATTGGTAGTGAAGTTCCAATACCAGGTGGTAGCCAAGAAGAGGAAGACTCTTTAAAAGTAACTGATCCAGATGATTTTGAAAATACATTAAAGGCTTATAAAAAAGAATTTTCAAAAAAAGGGTTAGATGATGCTTGGAATTATATTATAGCTGTTGTTGTTCAGCCTGGTGTTGAATTTGGAAATGCTGATATTCACCAATATAATCGTTTAGAATCTAAAAAATTATGTGATTGTTTAAAGAAATATCCTGATATTGTATTTGAGGGACATTCTACAGACTATCAGCCACCAGAAAAACTAAGAGAAATGGTTGAGGATGGAATTGCTATTATTAAAGTAGGACCTGCATTAACTTTTTCACTTCGTGAGGCATTATTTTCTCTTGCTATGATGGAAAAAGAATTAGTAAAGAAAGAAGAATGGTCTAATTTTATTGAAGTTTTAGATGAAGTAATGCTAGAAAATCCAAAGAATTGGAAAAAGCATTATCATGGTTCTGAAAAACAAATTGCATTAGCTCGTAAATATAGTTTTTCTGATAGATGCCGTTATTATTTAACGGATCCGAAGGTAGTAAGCGCTATGCAAAAGTTATTTTCAAATTTTGATGAAGTTAATATTCCGTTACATATGCTTCATCAATATATGCCAAATCAGTATATTAAAGTTCGTGATGGAAAACTAGAATTAAAGGCAAGAGAATTAGTTAAAGATCATATTGTTAATTTGGTAGAAGATTATAATTATGCAGTTAAGCATAACTATATTGTAAGTGGAATTTTTGTAAGGTAGGTATTTATGAAAGCAAGTATTTTATACGGAAATGAAGATTTACGATATGAAGAATGTGAAATTCCAAAATTAGAAGATGGTAATGTTAAAATAAAGGTGTGCATGAGTGGTATTTGCGGTTCAGATATTCCTAGAGTATTAAAAAATGGTGCACATTTTTATCCACTTATTTTAGGACATGAATTTTCTGGAATTGTAGATGAAGTAGCTAGTGATGTTAAAGATTTAAAAGTAGGAGATCATGTTGTAGGAATTCCCCTAATTCCTTGTATGAAATGTGAAGACTGTAATAATGGAAATTATTCCTTATGTAAACATTATGATTTTATTGGTTCTAGGAGAAATGGAAGTAATGCCGAGTATGTTGTATTACCAAAAGAAAATGTGTATAAAATTAGTAATAGTATTCCATTTGAGCAAGCAGCTATGTTTGAACCTGCAACAGTAGCAATGCATGCTGTAAAATTATTAAATTTTGAAAAAGGAAAGACAGTTGCTATTTTAGGTGCCGGTACAGTTGGTGGTTTTGTTACACAAATTGTTAAAGCTTTAGGAGCTTCAACAATCGTTTCATTTGGTCGTAATCCTAAAAAATTAAAACTTGCAAGTAAATTAGGAGCAACAAATGTTTTTTCTACTTTAGAAGAAGATTTTATATTAAAATCTAAAGAATTAACAAATGGTAGAGGATTTGATTATGTATTTGAAACAGCTGGTTCAGTAGATACTATGAAATACGCTTATGAATTAGTAGGTAATAAAGGAAAGGTCTGTCTTATTGGTACACCTACATCTAATTTAGAATTTACTCCTAAACTATGGGAAAATTTAAATAGAAAAGAATTTATACTAACTGGTTCATGGATGTCATACTCTTATCCATTTCCAGGGGATGAATGGAAAGAGATTGAATCCATGTTTGCTGATGGAAGATTAAAATACTATCCAGAAATGATATATAAAATTTTTGATTTAAAAGATGCTTATAAAGCCTTTGAAATGTATAAAAATGGTAAAGTTGAAGGAAAAATTTTGTTAAAGTGTAGCAAAGACTAAAATTATACAAATATAATAAAACCTTGATTTTAAAAATAAGAATCAAGGTTTTGCTATATATAAATAAAAATTTAGTTGTGACAAAATTCCTTTTAGAAGTATTAATATGATATAAAAACATGATTCTTAATCATGTTTTTATATCATATAGAAGTTTTCATCAACGGAAGTATTCATATTTTCTAATTTTTGAAGTCTAGTATCTAAGTTTTTAACTTGTCTTTCTAATTTACTAATTCTATCTTCATAATCATTTTCACTTATAGTATTTGGGTTATAAGTATTGTTTGGCATTACACCTGGTGCTAAATTTGGTCCATATGCTTGATATTGTGTATTTACATTATATCCACTTGGAGGAATAACCGCACCTGGAGCCATATAGCCTTGATTAACATTTTGATAAAACATATCTCTTTCTTTCATAAAATTCACCTATAATAATATATGACAAAAGTCGTTTCTTAGTGTATAATATATTTTTGGAAGTGATAATGTATGAGACTTAAGCATATAAAAAATGCAGATATAATAATAAGTGAATCAGAGTATATTGTAAATAATCCAACTGAGTATAGGGGTAAATGGAATAAATTATTTAATAACGATAATAAAATAGAAATTGAAATTGGTACTGGAAAGGGAAAATTTATAATAAATAAAGCACTAGAAAATAAAAATATTAATTATATTGGTGTAGAAAAGTATGATAGTCCTTTAGTTAGTGCAGTAAAGAAGTTAGATCAACTTGATATCAATAATCTAAAATTAATTTGTTTTGATGCTATTAATATAGATGAGATATTTGATCATGAAATAGATAAAATATATTTAAATTTTTCTGACCCATGGCCAAAGAAAAGACATGCTAAAAGAAGATTAACATCTAAAGTATTTTTAAGTAAATATGAAAATGTATTTAAAAATGAAAAACATATTCAGATGAAAACAGATAATGATGATTTATATACTTATTCTCTTGAGAGTTTTAAAGAAAATGGTTATGAAATAAAAGAAACAAATACTAATTATTTTGATAGTATTACTACAGAGTATGAGGATAAATTTATTAGTATTGGTAAAAATATCAATTATATAGATGTTGTTAAAAAGTAAAAAATTTGCTATACTTTGTAAGTAGGAGTTAATATGATTAAGAAGATATTAATTATAATTTGTGTGTTTTTCTTATTTGGATGTGAAAGTACAAATATAAATAATATGACTTTAGAAGAAATTGTTAATAAACAAATATCTTTAGAACCATCAAATACTACAGTGAATAGAAAAGGATATAAATATTATTTACCACAAGAATTTAGTGTAAAAGAAGATGATGATTATGTTCAAAAACTTATATCAAATAATAATATATATTATTTGAATATAGATATTGTTAGCTATTATTATAAAAATAATATGGATACTATTCATGAACTTGACGATTATGAGTATTATGAATTTGGTGATACTGATAAGTCTGGTTATTTAAGAATTACTAAAAATAATGAGAATTTTTTTGTTGAGTTGTGTTATAATTATGCTATAATAGAGGTAGAGGTAGAAGAGAGTAATCTTAGATATGCTATATCTAGGGCAATAACAATATTAAATTCAATAAAATATAATGATTTAGTTATTGAAAAATACATTACTGATAATGATGTAGATACAAGTGAAACTATATATAAAATACCTGAGCCTAAAAATAAAGATAATTCTAAAAATATTCTTGAGTATATTGAAAGTGATTTAGAAGATACAGATGATAATGAATAAGAAAGAGGTGTAAACATGGGCGTTTTTAGTAAACTTAAAGGAATTTTTTATGATGAGATAGTTATTGAAGATAAAGATGAAGAACTTGAAAAAGTAGATAAAATTGTTAAAAAAGAATCTCAGGAAATAAAACCAAAAGTAGAAAAAATAAACTTTACTCCCATTGAAGAAACAAATTTTAAAGAAGAACCGATTAAAGAAAATAAGCAAGAAAATACATTTAGTGAAAGAGAATTATTTAGAAGTGAGAGAACATTTAATTTTACTGAATTCGATGATGATGAAGATGAAAAGCTTCCTCCAAGAAAGAACATTTTAGACATTGAAAATAATAGTAGAAATTCAAGAGTAAATGATATAAAACCTCAAGTAACAGAGCCTAAAGTATTTAAACCAAGTCCTATTATTTCACCAATTTATGGTATTTTAGATAAAGATTATAAAAGGGAAGAAATAAAAGAAAAAACTATAGTTAGAGAAACTGCTAGTGATACTACAAAATCAAAGATTACAACATATGATACAGTAAGAAGAAAAGCATATGGTACTTTAGAAGATGATTTAGAAGATACACTAAATACAGTAAATTCTATAACTACTAGTCAGATAAAAGAAGAAGTATATAAAAAAACAAATGAAGAAAACCAAAGTGAAAGTAAAAAAGCAAAAATAAAAGATTTAATTAGTAAAATAGAAGATGTTAGTGATGAAATAGATAAAATTGATACATCTCTTTCAATAGGCGATTTAGAAGATAATGTTAAGTTAGATGATTTTAATACAGAGGAAATAGTAACAGATAAGACAATGACAGATAGTACTTTAGAACATGATTTATTTAATTTAATTGATTCAATGTATGATGATAAGGAGGAATAAAAATGGCTGAAGCGTTAATAATAACAATATATTGCTTGTTAATTGCATTAATTATTGTAGCTATTATTTGTGGAGTTAAATTAATATTTACATTAAATAAAGTTGATGCACTTGTTGATGATGTAACTATTAAAGTTAAAAGTCTTGATAAAGTATTTGAAATAATTGATTTTACTACAAGTAAGATGTCTATGATTAGTGAAATTGTCATAAGTTTTATTAATGGTGGTTTTAAAAAATTATTTGGTAAATCTAAAAAAACAAAAAAATCAAAAAAGGAGGATGAAATTAATGAGTAAAAAAGGTGGATTTGGAAAATTTTTAGGAGGATTAGCAGTTGGTGCTGGTCTTGGAGTATTACTTGCTCCAGATAAAGGAGAAAATACAAGAAAGTTATTAGCTAAGAAATTAGAAGAATTATCTAAAAAATTAAAAGAAGTTGATCTTGATGAAGTTAAAGATGAACTGTTATATAAAGTTGAAACTTTACAAGCACAACTTGCTGATTTAGATAAAGAAAAAGCAAAAGAAATAGTTGCTGAAAAAAGTGAAGAAATTAGAAAGAAAGCAGAAGAATTATATAAATATGCTATTGAAAAAGGAACACCAGTAGTTGAGAAGGCTGCTGATGAGGTTAGAGTTCAAGCATTAAAAGTAGTTAAAGAAGCACAAAAAAGATTAGAAGCAAAAGAAAAATAGATTTAAAATGTTGAAGAAATATTATTAAATCCCTTATATAAGTGATTCTAGGATAGTGTAAACTAGATTATAATATTTAATAATTCCTATCTTCATTTACAGGTGAATTAAAAGTTCACACGGGAAAACCGTTATATAATTAAGAAAAAATAAGGATGGTACCGTTGTTTATGCAACTCCTTTAGTGCCGTCCTTTTTATTAGGAGGAGAATTATGAAAAATGAAAAAATTACATCTAGAAGCGAAGATTTTGCAAAGTGGTATACTGATGTAGTAAAAGCTGCCAAACTTGCTGATTATTCTTCAGTTAAGGGATGTGTAATTTTAGAACCTAATGGTTATGCTATATGGGAAAGTATGCAAAGAATCTTAGATGATATGTTTAAAAAAACGGGTCATAAAAATGTATCACTTCCTGTTTTTATACCAGAAAATCTATTACAAAAAGAAGGTGAATTAGTCGCAGGATTTGCTCCTGAAGTAGCTTGGGTAACTCATGGTGGAAGTAATAAATTAGAAGATAGATTAGCCATTAGACCAACAAGTGAATCACTATTTTCAGATTATTATTCAAAGAAAGTAAAGTCTTATAAAGATTTACCACTTTTGTATAATCAATGGTGTAATGTTGTTAGATGGGAAAAAGAAACAAGACCTTTTCTTAGAAGTAGAGAATTTTTATGGCAAGAAGGACATACTGTTCATAGTACTAAAGAAGAGGCTGAAGCAGAAACAAATAGAATGCTAGATATATACAAAGAGTTTTTTGAAAAATATTTAGCAATACCAGTATTGACAGGAAGGAAGACAGAAAAAGAGAAATTCGCTGGTGCTGAGTATACCCTTACGGTTGAAGCGTTAATGCAAAATGGAGTATGTTTACAGTCTGGAACTAGTCATTATTTTGGACAAAAGTTTGCTAAGGCTTATGATGTTAAATTTGTTAATAAAAATAATGAATTTGATTATGCGTATCAAACATCTTGGGGAGTTAGTACAAGAATGATAGGTGGATTAATTATGACTCATTCTGATGATAGAGGACTAGTTTTACCGCCAAAAATCGCACCTATTCAAGTTATAATTATTCCAATTAAGAATGATGATAAATTAATATCAATAGCTAATAAAATTAAAGAAAGTTTAAATAATAAAGATATAACAGTTTCAATAGATGATAGTGATAAATCAGCTGGATTTAAGTTTGCTGAGGCAGAAGTAAATGGAATACCACTTAGAATAGAAATAGGGTATAAAGATTTAGATAATAATGAAGTTACTGTTGTTAGGAGAGATACTCTTGAAAAAATAACAACTAAATTGAATGATGTTACTAATACTATAATGCAACAACTAGATGTTATGCAGTTAGAGATGTATAATAAAGCTCTTGAAAATAAAAATAAAAGAACATTTAATGCTAAAACTCTAGATGAGGTAAGAAATATTCTTGAAAATAACCCAGGATTTATTAATGCTTATTGGTGTGGCAGTGAAGATTGTGAAATTAAAATGAAAGAAATAAAAGGTTGTAAATCAAGATGCATAAAAGAAACTAAAGAGTATGAAACTGAAACTTGTATAGTTTGTGGTAAAAAAGCTAAACATGAAGTAGTTTGGGGTATTCAGTATTAAATAATTTTTAAAATATATTTTATTTAAATATTTTATATGTTACAATTTATATGGAGGTACTTTATATGTTAATGGATATATTATATATTGTCATTGGATTAATTATTGGTGTAGTTGTAGGATTTTTAATAGCAAAAAAACTATTTCAAAAACAACTAAAAGATAATCCCCCTGTAAGTGAGGAAATGATTAAGACTTTAATGAGAGGAATGGGTAGAAACCCAAGTCAAAAACAAGTTAATCAATTAATGAAACAAATGCAAAAATATCAATAGAAATATTGATATTTTGTATGTGGAGGAATTATGAAGTATTTTTTTAAACATTTATCTACAGTAAATAAACATAAATGGGAAGTATTTAAATTGTGTGTTAAAGTTGGTATACCATTTAGAGGAATAATGCATGATTTATCAAAATTTTCTTATGAAGAAATAAAAGAATCAGTTAAGTATTATAAAAAATCAAATGGAAAATATAGTCCCCTTGCAGCATGTAAAAGAGATATAGGTTATAGTCCTGCTTGGTTACATCATTTTGGTAGAAATAAACATCATTTTGAATATTGGTATGATTATTGTGCTCCAGTTAAAATGCCAATAATACCATTTAAATATATGCTTGAGATGATATGTGATCGAATTGCGGCTTCAAAAACATATAACAAGAAAAATTATAATGATGGTAAAGCATATGAATACTTCATGAATAATAAAAAGTATTATAATTTAAATCCACATTTATTAGACTACTTAGAAGAAGTATTTTTAGAATTAAAAAACAAAGGAGAAATTATATTAAATAAAAAACACTTATATGAATTATATATCAAGTATTCTAGTAGGCAAGAAAAGAAAGATTATAGTAAAATTAAAATAGAATAAAATAAAAATTAGAGGATATCTCTAATTTTCTTTTTTAAATTCTATATTATAAATAATACTATTGTAAATATCTTTTTCTTCATTATAATTTATACTTAAGAAATAATAATCTCCAAGATATTTATCAATATCCTTAAAAGTACCTATTAGTTCTTGATTTTTATATATTTTTAATTCTCTATTATCATTTAGTGTAAAAGAATATCCATTATTAAAATATTCATGTAAAGCATCCATTTCTTTTATTTGTTTTGAGTTAAATAAATCTATATAATATATTTCATTATTTGCTATTGTATATTTAATAGAAGAAATATTATCATTTATTAATTCTATCATTACAAAATTATTATTAGTATTTTTATATGGAACTTCAATTGTATATAAGTTATTATAATCTAAATCATAATATGTGATTTTACTTTCATTATTTACTTCATCTATTGTATAGAAAAATTTAAGTTCATTATTTTGATTATATAGTGGTTCATAATACTTTTTACTTGTAGTTTGTATTCCATTTTTATCAATTATGTAATTATATATTTCATCGTAATTATTAGAAAATAAAGTTAAATATAAATTATCATTATTAACAATATATTTTAAAGCATCAGCATTAGTAAAAGAATAGTCTAATTTATAATTAATTATTAACTTATCTTCATAATAAATTCCAATTTTTTTATTTTTTATAAATATAGAATAATTATTTAGATCTTTATAAAAAATAATATTATCATTATCAAAATCAATAATTACTTCTTGTTTATCATTTATAATTCCATATTTATTATCAATTTTGGCTATAAATTTATTTTCAGTGATATAAGTTTTTAAATAATCATATTTAAAATTTATAATTATGTTGCCTTGATAATCTATTAGCCCGTATTTATTATCTTGATTTGAAACAATTAAATAATTATTATTAATATAATCGTTATCAAATTCATTAACATATACAATATTAGTAATGTTACTATCTAATTCTTTTATTTCATCATTATCCAAAGTTAGAATATAAAATTGTTTATCATTTTCTAATATTAAATGAGTATACTCATTATATCTTTTAATTGGAAATATATTATCATAATGTTCAGATATTATATTGTTTTTAGTATCTACATAATAGTAATATTCATCATTGTGAATTACTTCATAATCTTTATATTTAGCTCTTTCATTTATAATATATATTGGAAACATTGAACTAAATATTGAACCATATTTACCAATAACATAATGAGAAATATTTTCATCATCACTATATAAAATGATTTCATTATTTTCATCTACAGATACTTTATTATCATATATTTTATAATTGTTTAGTATAACATAATTATAATCTTCTTTTATTTGTGGTGGTGAAGAGGGCTTACTTTCATTTATATCTTTATTTTTACTTTTAATAGAAAAAACAAAATATATTCCTAATATTAAAACAGCTAATAAAAGTAGACATGCAAGAATAGTTTTAAATAATAGTTCTTTATTTTCTTCTTTAATCACTATTAACCACCTCACTATTATATATTAATTATAGCATAATATATTTCATTTTACTTTAAAAAAATATATTTTTAATATATAATTATTTAAGAGAGGTATACATGGAAAAAAAAGTACAAGAATATTTAACTTATTTATCACCAGAATTTATTTATATTCCTTTTGATAAAAAAGAAAATTTAGATTTACCTAAAAATGGTCTTGTTTATTTTAATACACATTTAGGTATAAAAGAAGACAATAAAAATATATTTAGTCCAGTTAGTGGTAAAATTATCGGAATTAAACAAATGATATTTAATGATGGAGTAAAAAATTGTTTATTAATAGAAAATGATTTTATGGATAAAAGAGAAAAATTAAATCCAACTTTAAATATTAATAAAATGAAGAAAACTCAAATTATCGAATTATTAACTAAATATGGTTTGAATAAAAAAATTAATAGTAAGACAATATTAGTTGTTGATAGTTTCTATGATAAAAAATATGATTTAAAAGATATGGTTATAAATTATGAATTTTATGAGGAAATATTAGAAGCCATAGATGAGTTTATGCAAATATTTAATATGAAAAATTGTTACATTCATATTGATGATGATGATTTATATTCTCATCATGCATATGAAAAATATATAAATGCTTTTTTTAATATTTGTATTGTTAAATCAAATAAAAAAATAAAAAGTGATTTGTGCGTGCACTATACAGTTGAAGAGATTCTTGCAATACATAAAGCTATTCATCAAGATTATATGTATGATAATACTATTATTACTATTAATAATGAAAAACCATTAATAGTTAAAGTAAAACTATATACTTCATTATATGAATTACTAAAAGTTTTAAAAATAAGTATTAAAAATAAAAATGTTTTTATTAATAAAAAACAAATCGATAATATAGATGAGTTTATAATTGATAGTAGTATTAGAAGTATTGTAATAAAGGATAAATAAAATGATATATGTTTTTTTAGGTAAAGAAATAAATATAATAAAAGAAAAATTAGAACAGTTAGTAAAAGAATTTGATATAACTAGTACAATTAAATATAATTTTACTGATAATGATTTAATGGATGTTATTATAGAGGCGTGTTATCCTAATATATTTGGTGGCAGAAAACTAATAATTTTAGAAGATTTTTCTTTTAAAAAAATTAAAGATAGTGATGAAGAAAACCTTAAAAAGTTTATAGATAGTAATAATGAAAATATAATAGTTTTAAAATGTTTAGATGAAAAACTAGATGAAAGAAAAAATTTAACTAAATTAATAAAGCAAAAAGGAAAAGTAATTAATTGTGGTAAACTTGATTATAAAGACTTAAGTAAATATATTACTGATATGTTTCAAAAAGAAAATATAAAAATATCTTTTAATCAAGTGAAAAGAATATTAGATTTATGTGAATATAATACTGATATTGCAATTTCAGAAACTAAAAAATTATTACTTTATAAAATTGGAGATAATAGTATTAGTGATGATGATATAGATAATGTGGTTAGTAAAAGTAATGAAAAGGAATTATTTGCATTATCAGAATACGTATTAAAAAAAGAAGTAGGAAATTGTATTAATTCGTATAGGATATTAGTTGATTCTAATGTTGATGCAACTATAATAATAGATAATATTGCAAAACAATTTAGATTGTTATTTCAAGTTAAGAGTCTTTATGGCACAGTTAATGAAGGAGCAATTTCTAATATATTAGATGTAAATCCTTATACAATAAAGAAAATTATACCATATATAAATGCATATAAGAAAGATGAGATATTAGATAAATTACTTAAATTAAGTGAAATGGATAGTGATATTAAAATAAAAGGTTATGATAAAAATAAAGTTATTGAAATGTTTTTTCTAACATTATAGTAAAATTTTACATAATTTTAATAAAAAAATATATAGTATTTAAAATAATAAAGTATAATTATATAAAGGGCGTGATAAAATATGTTGATTTTAGCAAAAAGTATATTAGGATTAATGCTTGGTTTTTTTGTATCAGTAGTATTTGGATATTTTTTAATACCAATATTAAGAAAATTAAAATGTGGCCAAAGTATAAGTATATTTACTGCATTTAGACATTCAAGTAAAGCTGGAACACCAACAATAGGTGGGCTTATATTTATAATACCAACATTATTTACGATGTTATTATTATATTTAAGAGGAAGTCTTGAAATAACACATAGTTTATTAATAATAATATTTGTATTTATATCTTATGCATTACTTGGTTTTGTAGATGATTTACTAAAAGTGTTATATAAAAATAATGATGGTCTTTCAATACCACAAAAGTTATTAGTTCAAGTGCTAATATCTCTTGTATTTTTCTATATATATATGCAAGGTGGAGGAGATGCAAATGTTACAATATCTTCCTTAAACATTAGTGTTGATTTAAAATGGTTATATGGTTTATTTATACTATTTTTACTAGTAGGTTCATCGAATGCGGTTAATTTAACTGATGGTTTAGATGGTTTAGCTGGTGGTCTTTCTCTAATCGCATTTTTAAGTTTTGGAATTATTACTTGGGGTACTACATGGGTAGAAGGATATCAAGAAATAGCAATATTTTGTTTTATATTAGTTGGTAGTATAATGGGATTTTTAGTTTATAATACTCATCCTGCTAAGGTATTCATGGGGGATACTGGATCACTTTGTTTAGGAGCTACTCTTGCGGCTATTGCAATACTTACAAAACATGAACTATCACTTGCTGTGATTGGTGGCGTATTTGTAATAGAGGCTTTATCATCAATTATACAATTAATTTCAATAATAAAATTTAAGAAAAAAGTTTTCTTAATGGCGCCTATACATCATCATTTTGAAAAACTAGGATATGAAGAAAATGATATTGTAAAAGCATTTTTAATAGTTGGATTTTTACTTGGTATGGTTGCTATATATTATGGTGTATGGATGTAAGAAGAACATAAGTGTTCTTTTTTTCTTTATATAAAAATAATATTTATTATGAGGAAAAGAATAATAATATATACATTATTACTTTCTATAATTGGATTAATAATGATTTATTCAAGTAGTTATATATATGCGCAATACAAATATAATAATCCATATAGATATGTTATATTACAGGGAATTTTCTTTTGTATGGGAATATTTATTATGTATATATTTTCTAAGATAGATTATAATATATATAAAAAATATTCTAATTTATTTTTACTAATTAGTGCAATACTTCTTATTCTTGTTTTAATACCAGGAATAGGTAGTATTAGAAATGGTAGTAGAAGTTGGTTTGGTTTATTTGGACTTGGCTTTCAGCCAAGTGAATTATCTAAATTATCTCTTATTATTTTTACATCAAAATATTTATCAAATAATGATAAAATAAAAAGAGAAACTAATAAATTTATGTTACCTATACTTTTAATAATAATTTCTTTCTTTGGATTAATATTACTTGAACCTGATTTTGGTACAGGAATGGTTATTGTATGTTCTTTAATTGGTCTTATATTTATATCAGGAGTTAATTGCTCTATATTTATTAAACTAGGAATATTGGGAATTTGTGGAATAATTGTTCTTATTTTAATCGCTCCATATAGACTTGCAAGAATCACTTCGTTTATTAATCCGTGGAGTGATCCACTTGGAAGTGGATTTCAAATCATACAAAGCTTATATGCAATTGGTCCAGGTGGATTATTAGGATTTGGTTTTTTAAATTCAAGGCAAAAACATTTTTATTTACCAGAACCACAAACAGATTTTATATTTTCTATTATTACAGAAGAATTTGGATTTATTGGTTCAAGTATAGTTATAATATTATTTATTTTACTTTATGCAAATATTATAAAATCTGCTATTAAGCAAAAAGATTTATTTGGAAAATACTTAATATTTGGTTTAGTATTCTTATTACTATTTCAAACATTATTAAATTTAAGTGTAGTTGTTGGTCTTGTGCCGGTAACGGGTGTTACATTGCCTTTCTTAAGTTATGGTGGTAGTAGTTTACTTATTAGTATGGCAAGTATAGGAATAATACTAAATGTATCAAAACACAAATAATGATATTGTAAATAATTATTTTATTTAAATATCATTTGTTAATATTAAAATAATTGATATATTAAAATTTAGTAAGTACTAGAAAAATATATGTTTTTTTAGTATAATTAACGCGAGGTGAAGCGTGATGGCAAAACAAACAATATGTTTAGTTGGAAGACCTAATACTGGAAAGAGTACTTTGTTTAATAGAATAGTTGGTAAAAAAATAGCTATTATTGAAGACGCACCGGGAGTAACAAGAGATAGAATTTATAGTAAAGCAATTTTTAATGATAAACCATTTTATTTAATAGATACAGGTGGTATTGATTTAACTAATGGTGACTTTAATGAAGAAATTAAAATGCAAGTTGAAATTGGTATAGAAGAGGCAGATACTATTATATTTGTTGTAGATGCTAAGGATGGGATAACTACTTCTGATGAATTAATTAGAGATATGCTAAAAAAGCAAAATAAAAAAGTTATCGTTGCAATTAATAAAGTAGATAGTAAACAAGGTGAAGAGAATATTTATGAATTTTATTCTCTTGGTTTTGATGATTATATACCAATATCTGCAGAACATGGTAGAGGAGTAAATGAATTATTAAAGTGTGCAACTGATAATTATGAAGAAGGTTATGAAGAGGATGATAACAATATAAAAATATCTGTTATAGGAAGACCTAATGTAGGTAAAAGTAGTCTAGTTAATGCCTTATTAAATGAACAAAGAGTAATAGTTAGTAATGTTGCTGGTACTACAAGGGATGCGATTGATACTAAGTTTACTTATAATAAAGAAGAGTACACTTTGATAGATACTGCTGGACTTCGTAAGAAAGGTAAAATATTTGAAGCTGTTGAAAAATATAGTTTACTTAGAAGTATGAAGGCTATTGATCGAAGTGATGTTTGTTTACTAGTACTTGATGCAACAACAGGTATAGTAGAGCATGATAAGCACATAGCAGGCTATGCTCTTGAAGCTGGTAAACCAGTGGTAATAGTTGTTAATAAATGGGATACAATAGATGAAAAAGATGATAAGATGAAAGAATGGAAATCATCTATAAAATATAATTTCCAATTTATGGATTTTGCTAAAGTAGTATTTTTAAGTGCACAAACTAAAAAAAGAATACATACTTTAATGCCTGAAGTATTAGCATCTTATAATAACTCAATAAAGGAAGTTAAAACAAGTATAATAAATGATATAGTAAGAGATGCATTTATTGAAACACCACCACCATCTTATAAAGGGAAGAAACTAAAAGTGTATTTTACTCATCAATCTGGTACTAAGCCACCAAAATTTGATATTGAAGTTAATTCTAAGGGATTAGTACATTTTAGTTATTATAGATATTTAGAAAATAAAATAAGACAGAATATTGATTTTAGTGGTACACCAATAATAATTCAGTTTAAGAATAAAGGAGAAAGAGAATTATAAAGTAGAATATAAACTTTAATAAAAAATTGAAATTTTTGATTGACATAGATATAATTTAGTGGTAAAATTTAATAGATTTTTGGGTTTTCTTGTACTAGAAAACCTTATAAAATAAGAATTATGATACGCCTGGAAATGTGTATTAGGAAGGAGAAAAATTAAATGGCTACAATTAATCAATTAGTTAGAAACGGAAGAAAAGATAAAACTAAGAAGAGTAAAAGCCCAGTATTAAATATTGGTTACAATTCTAAAGATAAGTTAAAAACTAATAATTGTTCACCACAAAAAAGAGGTGTTTGTACTCGTGTGTCTACAAAGACTCCTAAGAAACCAAACTCAGCTTTAAGAAAAATTGCTAGAGTTAGATTAAGTAATGGATATGAAGTTACTTGTTATATTGGTGGAGAAGGACATAACTTACAAGAACATAGTGTTGTTTTAATTCGTGGTGGTCGTGTTAAAGATTTAATCGGTGTTCGTTATCATATTGTTCGTGGTACTTTAGATACTGCTGGTATTGATAAGAGAAGACAAGGTAGAAGTAAATACGGAACTAAAAAACCTAAAAATAAATAATTAATTTAGAGAAAGGAGATATAAATTCATGCGTAAAAGACAAGCAATTAAAAGAGATGTTTTAGCAGATCCAATATATAATTCTAAAATGGTTACTAAGTTAATTAATGGAATTATGTTAGATGGTAAAAAAGGAACTGCTCAAAAAATATTATATAATGCTCTTGATATAGTAAAAGAGAAAACAAATAAAGATCCTTTAGAAGTTCTAAATCAAGCTTTTGAAAACATCAAACCAGCTTTAGAAATTAAAAGTAGAAGAATAGGTGGAAGTAACTATTCAGTTCCTATGGAAGTTAGAGAAGATAGAGCAAACGCTTTAACTTTAAGATGGTTAATTCAATATGCTAAGAATAGAAATGGCAAAGGAATGGCTGAAAATTTAGCTGCTGAAATAATTGATGCTTCAAATGGTATAGGTGGAGCAGTTAAGAAACGTGAAGATACTCATAAAATGGCT
Source organism: bacterium (assembly GCA_029007115.1). GTDB lineage: Bacteria > Bacillota_I > Bacilli_A > RF39 > UBA660 > CAG-1000. Next base: position 23,816 of record JAQXHG010000009.1, read on the forward strand.
GAAGCTAATAAGGCTTATGCACATTATAGATGGTAAGAAGGGAGAACATTTATGGCACGTGATGTATCAATAGATAAAACTCGTAATATAGGAATTATGGCTCATATTGATGCTGGTAAAACAACAACAACAGAGAGAATTCTATATTTAGGTGGAAACATTCATAAAATTGGTGAAACTCATGATGGAGCTTCACAAATGGACTGGATGGATCAAGAAAAAGAAAGAGGTATAACAATTACTAGTGCAGCTACAACTGTACATTGGAATGGTTATAGATTCAATATAATAGATACTCCGGGACACGTAGACTTCACTATTGAAGTTGCTCGTAGTTTAAGAGTCCTAGATGGTGCAGTTGCATTAATAGATGCTCAAGCAGGAGTAGAAACTCAAACTGAACAAGTTTGGAGACAAGCAAATGATTATATGGTTCCAAGAATGATTTGTGCTAATAAAATGGAAAAAATGGGAGCAGACTTCTATTACTCTATAAATTCAATACATAATAGATTATCAGAAAATGCATGGCCAATTGTTTTACCAATCGGGGCAGAAGATCATTTTACTGGTTATGTAGATTTAGTAACAATGAAAGCATATAATTATGATGGAACTTCAGAACAAAATCTAATTGAAACTCAAATTCCTGCTGATATGATAGATAAGGCAGAAGAATATAGAGGTAAATTAATTGATGCAGTTGCGGATTTTTCTGATGAATTAATGGAAACATATTTAGAAGGAAATGAAATAAGTTCAGACTTATTAAAATCAACTATTAGAAAAGCAACTCTATCTGTTAAGTTTTTCCCAATCTTATGTGCAGATGCTTTAGGAAATAAAGGAACTCGTACATTAATGGATGCTGTTGTAGATTATTTACCAGCACCAACTGATATTGAAGCAGTTAAAGGTACTGATTTAAATGATAAAGAAGTTGTAAGAAAAGCAAGTGATTCTGAACCATTTAGTGCATTAGCATTTAAAGTAATGAATGATCCATTTGTTGGAAACTTAACATTCTTCCGTGTATACTCAGGTGTACTTAAATCAGGAAGTTATATTATGAACTCAACAACTGGTGAAAAAGAAAGAATCGGTCGTATTCTTCAAATGCATGCAAATCAAAGAAAAGAAATCAACGAAGTATATGCAGGAGAAATTGCTGCTGCAGTAGGTCTTAAAGATACTACAACTGGAGACACTTTATGTGATGAAAAAAATCAAGTTATTTTAGAAAAAATGGTATTCCCAGAACCAGTTATTGAACTTGCTATTGAACCTAAATCAAAAGCAGATCAGGAAAAGATGAGCCTTGCTCTTCAAAAACTTGCTAAAGAAGATCCTTCGTTTAGAGCAAAAACTGATCATGAGACAGGACAAACTATTATAGCAGGTATGGGTGAGTTACACTTAGATGTACTTGTTGATAGAATGAGAAGAGAATTTGGTGTTGAAGCAAATGTAGGTAAACCACAAGTTGCTTATAGAGAAACATTAAAATCTACTGCTGAATGTGAAGGTAAATATATTAAACAATCTGGTGGTCGTGGACAATATGGACATGTTTGGGTTAAATTTGAACCAAATAAAGACAATGGATATGAATTTGTTGATGAAGTTGTTGGTGGAGTTGTACCTCGTGAATACATTCCAGTTGTTGATAAAGGACTTCAAGAAGCATTAGCTGGTGGTGTATTAGCCGGATTCCCTATGATAGATGTTAAGTGTACATTATTTGATGGTTCTTATCATGATGTAGACTCTAACGAAATGGCTTTCAAAATAGCTGCATCTATGGCACTTAAAGAAGCTAAGAATAAATGTAATCCATGTATTTTAGAACCTATTATGAATGTAGAAGTTAGAGTTCCAGAAGAATTCATGGGTACAGTTATGGGAGATTTAACAAGTAGAAGAGGTAGACCTCTTGGAAATGAAAGTATGGGTAAAGATATTGCTATTAAAGCAATGGTACCACTTTCTGAAATGTTTGGATATATGACAGTTCTTAGAAGTAATACTCAAGGACGTGGAACTTATCAAATGATTTTTGATCATTATGAAGAAGTACCAAAAGGTATATCTGATGAAATTATTAAAAAACATGGTGTACAAAATAATTAGTACATCAAATTGCCAATTTTAATTATTTATACTTGAAATATAATCAAGTATTAGATAAAATATAATTATGTTTAGAAAAAGGAGGAAATAAAAATGGCAAAACAAAAATTCGATCGTTCTAAAGAACATGTTAATATTGGTACTATTGGTCATGTTGATCATGGTAAAACAACATTAACAGCTGCAATTACTAAATATTTTGGAGAATTCATGGATTATGATCAAATCGATAAAGCTCCAGAGGAAAGAGAAAGAGGTATTACTATTAATACTGCTCACGTTGAGTATACTACTGACAAACGTCACTATGCTCATGTAGACTGCCCAGGACATGCTGATTATGTTAAAAACATGATTACAGGTGCTGCTCAAATGGACGGTGCTATCTTAGTTGTTAGTGCAACAGATGGACCAATGCCACAAACTCGTGAACACATCTTATTATCTCGTCAAGTTGGAGTTCCAAAAATGGTTGTATTCATTAATAAATGCGATATGGTTGATGATAGTGAACTTTTAGATTTAGTTGAAATGGAAGTTCGTGAATTATTAACAGAATATGGATTTGATGGTGATAATACTCCAGTGGTTCGTGGATCTGCATTAAAAGCACTTGAAGGTGATGAAGCTTGGGTTCAACCAATTAAAGATCTTATGGCTAAAGTTGATGAATGGATTGATACTCCAGTAAGAGATAATGATAAACCATTCTTAATGAGCATTGAAGATGTATTTACTATCACAGGTCGTGGAACTGTTGTTACAGGACGTGTTGAAAGAGGTAAATTAAATCTTAATGATGAAGTTGAAATTGTTGGTATTAAAGATACTAGAAAAACAGTTGTAACTGGTATTGAAATGTTCAGAAAATCATTAGATTATGCTGAAGCTGGAGATAATGCTGGTGTATTACTTCGTGGTATTAACAGAGAAGATGTTGAAAGAGGACAAGTTCTTTGTAAACCAGGATCAGTTACTCCACATAAGAAATTTAAAGCAAGTGTTTATGTTCTTTCTAAAGAAGAAGGTGGAAGACATACTCCATTCTTTAGTAACTATAGACCACAATTTTATTTTAGAACAACTGATGTTACTGGTGTAATTACATTACCAGAAGGTACTGAAATGGTTATGCCTGGTGATAATGTTGATATGACTGTTGAATTAATTACTCCAATCGCAATTGAAAATGGAACTAATTTCTCAATTCGTGAAGGTGGAAGAACAGTTGGTGCTGGTGTAGTTTCTGAAATAATTGAATAATTTAAATATAAAAACTTAGAGAAATCTAAGTTTTTTATTTGTATTTCTATTTTATAATGATATAATTATTATATAAGATAAGAAAGTATATCTAAGTTGGAGGATATAAAATGAAAAATAAAAAAGGCTTTGCATTTATGGAAACAGTAATAATATTAATGGTAGTAACTTTATCACTAGCATTATTATTATCAACCTATTCTTTAATATCAAGAAAATCAAAAGAGAAAGAAAATTATGATAAAGCATCTGATAAATACCTTTTGTATTCTGTTATGAATCTTGGCACAAATGCAAGATATAATTATAAAAGTATGTTAGATGAAAATTATATTTTAGGACCTAAAATAACACCCGATAATTGTTCGGAGTACGATGTTCTTAGAAACATATATAATGATTCAGAATTATCATCATCTAGTGAAACAAATTGTAAAAAAATATATGAAAGCATGGATATAATTGCTCTTTATTTAGTTAAAGATATAAATCAAGCATTATCATCACCACAAGCTACAGAACATTTTGATAATGGAACAATAAATTATTTAAAAACATTAAAGAAATGTAATGATGAAGATAATAAATATATAAAAGATGGAATGGTAATAAATACTTCTGAGTATGTTTGCGATAAACCAATAAATTATTTGGTTGGAGTATTTTATAAAAATGATGAATATTATTTTGCATCATTAGTTCTAGGAGATGAAAAACTATCTAAAAATAATGGGATATATACAGTAAAAATAAATTATTTATATAAAGAAGATAAAAGCGTAGCTTCAGATAGTTATCAAATTGAGTTAAAAGATATAGAAAGATACAATGTTAAGTCACCAACAATAACAGGATACACCCCAGATAAAGAAGTTGTATCGGGATTTATAAATGGTGGAAATATGACAATAAATGTTGAGTATGAAGCCAATAAATATGATTTAACACTAAATCAGCAATTTGAAAGTGGAGAAACAACAAAAGTAACTGCAACATATAATAAAACTCTTCCAAATGTATCTGTACCAAGTAGAGCAGGATATACATTTAATGGTTATTATACAGAGACTTCGGGTAAAGGAGAGAAGTATTACGATGCGAATGGCAAGAGTTCTATAATATGGGAACAAACTTCTGGTAAAACATTATATGCATCTTGGACTGTCCATACATACATGGTTAAATATAATGGAAATGGAGCAGTAGGTGGAAGTACAGCAAGCACTAATCATATATATGATATATTTGAAAAATTAAGTAATAACGGATTTGAAAGAAACGGATATATTTTCCAAGGCTGGAATTCACAAGCAGATGGAACTGGAGAAAATTTTGCTGAAGGACAAACTGTTAAAAACTTAACAACTGCAAATAATGAAGTAGTTAACTTATATGCAATTTGGAAGCAAAAAAATGTTACTTGTGCTGAATTATCAAGTGCCGTACAATGTAATACAAACAAAACTGATAAGATGTTTAATTTTACTGGTTCGTGTGAGTATTCATGCCTTGATAATAATAAAAATATTTGGAGAATTAAATTCAAATCTGATGGTGATTTCACTTTAGGCACTGATATGAGTTTAGATATCTTTACTGTCGGTGGTGGCGGTGGAGGTGGAACTAATTGTAGTGCCGCTCCAGGATTCTATTGCCAAGATGGCGGTGGAGGTGGCGGTGGCTACACTAAAACTTATTTGAAACAGGATATTAAAGCAGGAAAATATGAAATTAAAATTGGAGCAGGTGGAGCTGTTACTGGAAATGGTGGTATTTCTTATTTTGGTAGCAGTAGTACTTACTTTTCAAAAGGAGGATATGGTTCTACTAGTAAAACTGGTGGAGCAGGTGGCTCTGGTGGTGGAAGTGGATCATGTTCTTATTGTCAAGGATGGGACTGGAGTGGCTGTGTAAATTTTGGTTCTGAACATGGTAGTGGCGGAAGATTTGGTTCAAATGGTTCAGGATGTAGCAGTGCCTCTGGAGGTGCTGGGCAAAAATATACAACATGTGAATTTGGACTTGGTACAAATTCAGGCTGTTATGGTGTAACCGAATATTCTCGAGGAGGAATTGGAAGTCCAGTTGTTGCTAATAGTGGAAATGGTGGTGATATTGGAGGCGTTGGTTCATCAGGAACAGTAGTTATTAGAAATAATCTTATTTATGATATTGTTATCAATGGAAATTTAATTGGAACTTATACAGGATCTTTTGATATTATAAATGAAGACGCTAATAATTGGAAAATAAAATTCTTATCAAGTGGAGAATTAGTTTTAAAAACCTCACTTAATGTGGATTTATTCCTAGTTGGTGGTGGAGGTGGTGGTGGCAACACTTGCACTACTACATCAGCAGGGACATATTGTCAATCAGGAGGTGGAGGTGGAGGCGGTTATACCAAAACTTATAAAAATCAAACGATTACTGCAGGAACTTATAAAATAGAAATAGGTGATGGAGGATTCCTTGGAGATAATGGAAAAGCCACATACTTTGGTTCTACGAGTACTTATTATGCAGCTGGTGGTTCTGGCGCTACAAACAATGGAGGAAATGGTGGCTCTGGTGGTGGAAGTGGTTCGTGTGCTGTTTGTCAAGGAACAGACTGGAGTGGATGTGTCAATTTTGGCTCTCTAAATGGTAGTGGTGGAAAATTTGGTGGCTATGGTACCGGGTGTAGCACTTCTCTAGGTAGTGCCTCTGGAGGTGCTGGCCAAAATTATACGACATGTGAATTTGGACTTGGTACGACTTTTTCATGTAATACTGGAATTACTGCTTATGCGCAAGGTGGAATGGGTGCTCCATCAATCGCAAACAGTGGAAATGGTGGTAATGTTGGCGGTTCTGGAAATTCAGGAATTTTAATCATTAGGAATAAGCGTTAATAAAATTAAAACTATTATATTGATTCATTCAATATAATAGTTTTTAATATTTATTGTAAATTAAAATTAATAAAAGAATAATATTAGTGATAATTAAAAATATATAAGTGATGAATATATTTTTAAACTAATGGCTTTTAATATGAATATGTTGAAACTTAAATTTAAATCAATATTAATAATACTTTAATCTATATTGTTTTTATTTTTTTAAATAGTAAAAGATTTAAAAATAAATTATAGTTAGTAAATATTTTGTATCTTAGTATTTTATGATAAAATTGATATAAGAAATAAATAATAATTTAAAAGGAGTTATATAAATATGGATATACTAGAAAAAATAATTCCAAGAGGAAGAGAAGATTACAAATGTTATGATTTAATTAAATATATAATATCTACTAATAAAGATTATAAAAAAATAATAGAAAATGGTCTTATTTTAGATAAAATTAAACCATTTGATGAAGAATTATTGCAAAAATTTAATATGTTAAATATTAGATGGCCTGTAAAAGATATTGATGAGGTTCTATTTCTAGGTGGTAATATAGGAGGGTGTACTACTATGGCTCATCAATTAAGTTTTATAATTGATAAAAGTTATAAATGTGCTGGATTTTTGCCAATATTAGCTGGTACAAAGAATTGTAATGATGGAACTCATACTTGGGTAGAAAGTCCAGATGGATGGATATATGATACATCATTAATGCTTATAATTCATAAATCATATAAGAATGAAATGGGATATAAAGAAAATATAAGAGAGGCGTATGATAAATTAAAATTTTATTCAGAACAAAAGGAATTTGCTTTAGATGATAGTTTAATGAGTCATCAAAAAAAATAATTTAATATTAAGTATATTGAAAATATATATTTTTTATTGTACAATATGCTTAAATTTTCTTGAAGGGGAATATTATGAATAGAAATATTAAAAATAAATTAGTAGCATATGGATTAACTCTTGCTAGTGTTATAAGTTTAAATGGGTGTGCAAGAAAAATTAATTGTAATATTGAAGAAAATCATGTTCATTTATATAAGTCAGACAATGGAATAGTAAAATATGATTCATCAGAATTAGATGTTTTACCTAGTAATTATTATAGAACTGATATTACTTTTAATGTTACTCCTTATGAGCGTAGTTATTTTAATTATTTAAGTGATAATGGTTTTATTCATATCGAAACTAATTATGATTTGCTTAAAAAATATTTTCCTAAATTACCAGATTATACTGAATATGAATATTCATATGAAGAATTAACAAATAGTAAAGAAATAAGAGATGAAAATGGTGATATTGTTGAAGTTGTTAATAAGTATGGAATAAAATATGATTGGATAAAAATACCAAAAGATGAAAATTTAACAGGAAAAGAAAGAACTATTACATATGCATATAGGGGATATAAAATATATTTTGATGAAAGACAAAAGAAATTTTATTATGAACTTAGTGGATATTATGATACATTAGATGATTTAATTAAAGATGGATATACTCATATTAAAATTAATACATTTGTAAGACAAGTGGATAAAAATGATGTGATATCTTTAAGTGATGAAATAACTTTAACTAAATAAAAATTACGATTACTCGTAATTTTTTTGATTGTAAATGATTAAATGATGTTGGCTTCTAGTACATGTAACATAATATAAATATCTTTCTTCATATGTATATGTATTATTTTTTTCTGTATAGCATATAGTAGCATCAAATTCTAAACCTTTAGCCATATAAGATGGTAACACAACTAAGTCTCTTTTAAACGTTTTAGAATTATTACTTATAAGAGTAAGATTAGTTAAATCTTTATTTAGTAATTTAAATATTTTATTTGCTTCTATATCATTTTTTGTAATTATTGCAATACTTTTATTATTTTCTTTTAATTTATTTATATCACTTATTAATTGTTCTTTTAAATTATTTTCACTTCTAAATTCAACTGGTATTTTATTTTCTCTTCTAATAGCAGAAACTAAATTTAAACCTAATATTTTATTAGTGTGTTCTATTATTTCTGGACTAGATCTATATGTTTTATTAAGTTCTAAGTAATTAGTACCATCTGTGAATACATTTTTTAATTCTTCTAATGACTCATATTGATAATATGGATTAATAGTTTGGTTGATATCTCCGAGTATTGTAAATTTACTTTTTTTAAGTATTTTCTTTAAAAGTATATATTGAAGTATATTATAATCTTGTGCTTCATCAATAATTGTTTGTTCTATTGTATAGTCATTACCTAAAAACATAAGTAAGCTTTTCATATATACAAATAGACATGCATCTTCAAATGATATAGATTTTTCATCTAGTTTTTTAATATATGATTCAGGTAATTCTTTAGTATATGTGTCTATAAATTCTTTACTTTTGTAAAAGCCTTTATAAATTTCTTTAAAATCTAATGATATATTTAATATCTCTTTTAGCCATTTTTTTATTTGTCTTGCTTTTGATTTATTGTTATTAAACTGCTGTTCTGATATCTTATCAGCAATCGCATCTATTCTTTCTAATAGAGGTAAAGAAGAGTAACGATATTGTAACATTTTGTTTAAATCATCTTTACTCATATATAAATCTCTATTAAAAATGTCATTAGTAAATATTGCTTTTTTTGTATAATTTTCTATGTATTTTTCTAATATGTTTATTATTTTATTTGATTGTTTAAATTTAATTAAATCAACATAACCTTCTTCATATTTATAATATCTTTCTATAAATGATGTAAATGTTTCAATTGATTTATATTCTTTAATATAAGTTTCTAAAAAATCACTAAATGTTGTTTCTTTTGTATTTTCTTCCCCAAGTTCAGGAAGAACATTTGATATATATTCACTAAATACTTTATTTGGTGCGAATATTAATACTTTATCACTAGTTAAATTTTTAATTTTATAAAGTAGAAATGCTATACGATGTAGAGCAACTGATGTTTTACCAGAACCTGCGATACCTTGTACTATTAAATTTTTATCTTTTACATTTCTTATAATAGCATTTTGTTCGCTTTGAATAGTATTAACTATATTTTTCATATATTCGTTTGTTTTATTAGCAAGTACTTCTTGTAATAATTCATCTTGAACATTAAGTTTTGAATCAAATACTCTTTTTATTTTACTATCTTCTATAGTAAATTGTCTTTTATTATGAAGATATCCTTTTATTATTCCACCTGGGGCACTGTATTCGCAATTACCCGATTCATAATCGTAAAATATACTAGCTATAGGACTTCTCCAATCATAAATAATATTTTCGTTATTACTTTTAGTTAAATAAGTAAGTCCAATATAAATATCATTAATCTCGTTATCACTTTCAAAGACTATTTTGGCAAAGTAGGGTGAATTTTGTATTTTGTATAATTTTTTGTAATATTTTGCTTTCATTTCAAGATTATCTATTTCTTGATTATTATTAGACATTATAGTTTTCATTTCGGTTGGATCTAATTCACTTTTAGTATCCCAAATATACTTTTTAAATTCTCTTTGTTTTTCTTCATTATCATATAAGTCTTGTGCTAAATCTGATATGTTTTTTCTTAAAAGTTTAGTAGTTAAATCAAGATGTTTTTTTTCTTTTTGAAATTCTTCTTCACTTAAATTCATTATATCCTCCTATAAATTAAGTGTTACATCTTTTAAAATATTAACAGTATGTTAGTAATACTATCAGAAAATTAAATAGTTGTCAATTAATAATAGGTAAAAATAGAATTTGTATATTGAATTTAAATAAAAAAGATGTTAATATTGATATATATGATAGGAGATGAAATATGAAAAAAATAGTAAAAGCTTTATTGGTATTATTTGCTCTAGTTTTCTGTTTTACATTTGTTAATGCGGCTGATTCTAAACCAACAACAGCCAAGGCGCCAGAGACACTACCTGCTACTAATGAAACTGTACAAGCAGTATTAGATGAACCATTTGATTATAGTAAAATATCTTTTTCATCAAGTGATGGTCAAACAACAATTACTGGACGATCAATTATGAGAAAAATTATGATAACTCTAACACCAAATGCATCTGGAAATACAATAGAGGAAAAATTAGGAGATAGTTGGTTTACTGTATATTGCCTTGATGGAGAACTTAAATTTCCACTATATAGTTATACTAATTTTGAATTTAGTGAAAGCGCATCAGATGAATTAAAATTACAACAAGTTATGATGTTTGCATTATTTAATAATGGAAGTTTTAGAGATGCTTTTCTTAAAGCAAAAGGAATGATAATGGATCCTACAATTAATTATCAATTATCTGCAGATAAGACTTCAACTTCAGTTTTAGCGGCAATAGATGCTGGTGAGGAAGTAACAGTAACTTTAAATAGTATTGTATATGTAGATGCAGAAACATTGAATACTATTACAATTACACCTGCTGATTTAACTGGTAATGCATCAGATACGACATATTCTTTAGTACTTAAAAAAGAAAATATGATGTTTGATAATTATTATGCAAAATTATTAGATAATAAAAATTATACTCATGCATTATGGATTATTGAACATAGCTATCCAACTTTAGATATTAGGACTTCACTAATGATGGCAGATGCTAGTTATACTAACTTAATAACTGAAATTAAAGCATTACATCAAGAATTGTCTTTAACTGATGAAGAATGGGAAAAATTAACTGAAAATTATGTATATTCAACTGTTCAATATGCTATATGGAGAGTTAATAATAGTATTACTGATGGAAATGCCAAACTTGGTAATGAATTAATAGGAAGTAGTGAACTTAATAAGTTATATCAATATTTAATTAAAGATAGAAGTGAATATGAAGGATATTATGATAAACAATTTACAAATACTTTGGACTTAAAAAAACCAGATTCAAAGAAAGAAATATTCTCCGAAACTAAAGATTATTATGTTTATGGTCCATATTCAGTAGAATATAGTCTTATATCTTTAGATAGAGTAGATATAAGTATTGATGGACTTACAAGTGATAAAGCTAGTTTAGTTGACGAATCAGGAGCTACTCTTACATCAATAACACCAAATCAAAATTTCTATATTAAGGTAGCTAAGAATGCAAAAATTGCTAATCTTAAAGTTAATTTATCAACACAAAATGCATTAACTTTTTTCCCATCAACTAATAGAGGAAGAATTTATACAGCATATTATCCATTAGTTCAAAATGTTGTATCTGGTGGTAAAATTGTTAATACTGATATTTCTAAATCTGTTGATATAATATTTAATCCAAAAACAGGTGTTGAAGACATTGCAGTGTTATTTGCAATAACATTAGTGGCATTTTCAATTGGATATTTAGCGTTAGTATTTAAAAGTAAACCTGTTAAATTTTAATTATTTATTATATCTTAAATTATTTAAGGCATGTCATATGGACATGTCTTTTTACATGATTTTTACATAAAAAAAGAAAAAGGGTATTTACAAATCATTTTAAAAATAGTAATATAGTGGTAGGGAGTGAAACGAAGTGGTAGAAAGTGGGGTGCATTGTGGTTTATGTTAATGGGTGAGTATCATCATAATATTGACGAGAAAAGCAGATTAATAATCCCATCTAAGTTTAGAAGTGAACTAGGGGATAAAATCATAATCACTAAAGGACTTGATAAGTGCTTGTTTATTTATTCTCTTGAAGAATGGAATAAAATAATGCAAAAGGTCAGCAAACTACAATTTACTAAAAAGAATGTAAGAGCATTTGAAAGAGCTTTTATAGGTGGAGCTTCCACAATTGAATTCGATAAACAAGGTCGAATTAATATTACCTCACCGTTAGTTCATTACGCCAATATTACAAAAGAATGCGTAATAATTGGCGTAAATGAACGACTTGAAATTTGGGATGCTAGTGAATTTGAAAAATATATGAAGGAGAATGAAGAATCTTTAGATTTAATAACTGAGGATATATTCGATAATCCATATGAAGCATAAGAGTGTACTTTTAGAAGAGGTAATAAAATATTTAAATGTGTCAGAGGGTAAAAAATATATAGATGCGACTGTAGGGTATGCAGGGCATAGTGGCGAAATATTAAAGAAATTGAATAAAAAGGGGTTTCTTTTCGCCTTTGATCAAGATGATGAAGCGATTGCTTTTTCACAAAATAAGTTATCTAATATAGCAGATAATTTTACTATATTTAAAAGTAATTTTGTATATATGAAAGATTATGTCAGTGAAAAAGTAGATGGTATATTATTTGATTTAGGAGTTTCTAGTCCACAACTTGATGAAGAGGAGAGGGGATTTAGTTTCCATAAAAATGCACCATTAGATATGAGAATGGATAGAACACAAGAACTATCAGCTTATAATGTAGTAAATGATTATTCAAGTGAAAAATTACTTGAAATAATATATAAGTTTGGAGAAGAAAAGTATGCTAAGGCAATAGTATCAAACATAATTAAAAATAGACCAATTAATACTACCATTGAACTAGCAGAAATTATCAAGAATAGTGTACCAATTAGTTATAGAAACAAATCGCATCCAGCAAGAAAGACATTTCAAGCAATAAGAATAGAAGTAAATCATGAACTTGATATATTAGAAAGTTCTATTAGGGATGCTTTTGATTTATTAAATATTGGTGGTAGATTAGCTATTATTACCTTTCATTCATTAGAAGATAAAATAGTAGCAAAAGTATTTAAAGATTTGTGTAGTGATGATGAGAGTGCAAGAAAATTACCAATTACACCTGAACATTTAAAAGCAAAAGCGAAAAAGATTGTAAAAATGACTCCTAGTGAAAAAGAACTAGAAGATAATAATAGAAGTAGAAGTTCAAAATTAAGAGTAATAGAAAGGGTAAGATGAAAAAGAAAAAATATGTAAAAATTAAGGGAGAGAAATTTATGATTATGATGATCATCTTTTTCATCGTCGGAATTTTTCTAATTAGTTTTATTGGAGAAGCAATGATTCAATCATCAAATTCTGAACTTCAAAGATTAAAGAGTAAAATACAAAGTCAAGAGGAATTAAATGCAAGTATTCAAATGAAAATAAATGAGTTAGCTTCACTTGATAATGCATTAGAAGTTGCAGATACATTTGGTTTGGAGTATAATAATAATAATATACGAGTAGTTGCTGATTAGAGGTGTATACATGAAAAAAATAAAAACAATTAAAATAAATGCTTTTTTTATTTGGGTAGTTGTTTTTATTTTTTTGTGTTTAATAATAAAACTTATTTATGTAGGCAGTGGTAATATAACTGTTAATGGAAAAGAATTAAGTGAGTTTGCTAGTAATAGAGATACTGTAAAAAAAACTATAACTGCCAAAAGAGGCACTATATATGCTAGAAATAGTGAGGTATTAGCAAAAGATGTTAATAGTTATACGGTAATAGCATATTTGTCTGAATCTAGGACTAAAGATATAAATAGACCACAACATGTTGTTGATAAAGAAATGACAGCGGAAAAACTAAGTCCTCTTTTGAATATGAGTAAAGAAGCTATATTAAATATACTAAATAGTAAGATTAGTGATTGTGATAAAAATAATAATTGTACTTTAGTTTCTCCTTATCAAGTTGAACTTGGTCCAGGTGGTCGTGGAATAACTGAATTATTAAAAGATAAAATTTCAGATTTAGAGTTACCTGGAATTGATTTTATAGCTAGTACCAAAAGATATTATCCAAATGGAGATTTCTTATCTTTTTCTCTTGGTTATGCAAGACGAAATAATGAAAATGTTTATCAGGGTGAAATGGGGCTAGAACTATACTATAATGATGAGTTAACCGGAGAAGATGGATATATAGAATATCAATCTGATACTCAAGGTTATCAAATTACAAGTTTACCAAGTATTGAGAAAAAAGCAATATCAGGTAATGATATTTACTTAACAATAGATACAAATATTCAAATGTTTACTGAGCAAGCTATGGCAATACTTGAAGAATCTAATCCTGAGTGGTCTTCTATTTCAGTAATGAATGCTAAGACAGGTGAAATATTAGGAGTAGCATCTAGTCCTAGTTTTGATAATAATACACTTGAGATTAAACTATATTATGATCCATTTGTAACAAATACTTATGAACCAGGTTCAACTATGAAAATATTTAGTTTTATGGCTGCGATGGAAAATGGAATATATGATGGAAATGAAAAATATAAAAGTGGTAAAGTAGTAGTAGATGATGCAACTATTAAAGATTGGAATAAAGTTGGATGGGGAGAGATTACTTATGATGAAGGATTTATGGCTTCCTCTAATGTAGCTGCTACTAATCTTGCTTTAAAACTTGGTAGAGGAAAATTAAAAGATTTTTATACTACATTAGGTTTTGGAGAGAAAACAGGTATTACATTGCCTAATGAAAGTAATGGTATTGTTAATTTTAAATATAATACAGAATTAGCATCAGTATCTTATGGTCAAGGAATGACAGTTAATGCAGTACAAATGTTACAAGCATTAACAACATTATCAAATGATGGGATGATGATAAAACCATATTTAGTATCTAAAATTGTAGATAGCGAAACTGGTGATGTAGTTATAGAAAATAAAAGAGAAGAGATAAGAAAAGTATGTAGTGAAGATACAGCACTTTATTTAAGAAATCTTATGAGAGGAGTAGTAGATGGGAGTTCTAAAATTTCTACTGGTACAGGATATTATATAAAAGGATATGATTTAATTGGAAAAACTGGAACAGCTGAGATTGCTGGAGGTAGTGGTTATTTAACTGGTTCTACAAATTATGTAAGAAGTTTTGCAGGTTTATTTCCAGGAGATGAGCCAGAGATTATTATTTATGTTGCTGCATCTAAGATGTCTAGTTCAACTTATTTAAAAAAAGCAGTTAAAACTCTAGTTAAAGATGTAGGAACATATCTTAATATTTATGGTTCAGAAGATAAGAATGAAGAAAATATATTTGAAATAAGTTCATATATTAATAAAGAAACCTTCAGTGTTAATGAAAAATTAACTAATGCTAATATGAATCCTATTGTAATAGGAGATGGAACTAAAATAATTAATCAATATCCAAATAAAGGAACTAAAATTAACTTAGGCTCTAAGATATTCTTACTTACTAATGCTAGTGAATACAAAATGCCTAATATAAAAGGGTGGTCAAGAAGTGATATTGATACATTTGCAAATTTAATTAATTTAAATGTTAGTTATTCTGGAATTGGATATGCTAAAGAATATAATATAAAGAAGAATAGTATTATTGATTTAAATACAACTTTAGAAGTAGAATTAGAAACTAAATTTAAAGATGAACCACAAGAAGATAGTAAAGAATAAGAAATATTTATAAAAGTATTTCTTATTTTATATATGTTTTAAAAAATATCATTTAAATATTATTAAATAAATGGTATAATTTATATAGATTTTTGGAGGTAACTTATGAAATTAACTAGAACAGAGGGAAGAGAAAAAATAATGATTATTCTATACCAAATAGATTTTTATATGAAAGAAAATATTTCATATGAACTTGAAAATGTTTTTAAAGAGAATTTAGAAATAGATAATAAATATGTAAGAGACATTGTATGTGGTGTTTTAAATAATATGGAAAACATTGATAATATAATATCTAAATATTTAGAAAATTGGGATTTAGATAGACTTGGTAAAACAGATAAGGCTATTTTAAGATTAGCAACTTATGAAATGCTATATTATGATACTCCAAATGTAGTAGTAATTAATGAAGCAGTTGAATTATCTAAAAAATATAGTGATGATAAGGTTGTAAAATTAATAAACGCTGTTCTTGATAAGGTTAGAGATAATGAGGAAGTAAATGAATAATAATGAATATATTACAATAAGTGATATCAATAGAATTATAAAATTTACTATAGAATCAAATTTTGAACTTAGGAGTGTATATTTAAAAGGTGAAATTAGTAATATAAAGTATCATGGAAGAGGGCATTTATATTTTTCTTTAAAGGATGAAACAAGTAAAATCAATGCTGTAATGTTTAATTATAAATCTTCTAATATGAATTTTAATCCTAAAGATGGAGACGCTGTTTTAGTTCATGGAAGAATAAGTGTTTATGAAGCAAGTGGAAGTTATCAAATATATGTTGATAGTATGCAGTTAGATGGTCTTGGAAATTTATATGTTTTGTTTGAACAATTAAAACTTAAACTTCACAAAGAAGGCTTATTTGATCCTTTTAAGAAAAAAAAGAT
Organism: bacterium; assembly: GCA_029007115.1. Classification (GTDB taxonomy): domain Bacteria; phylum Bacillota_I; class Bacilli_A; order RF39; family UBA660; genus CAG-1000. The sequence continues at coordinate 40,381 of JAQXHG010000009.1, forward strand.
TGTAAGAGTTCCAAGAAAAATAGGTGTTATAACAGCACCAACAGGAGCGGCTGTTAGAGATATAATATCTACTATTAATAAGAGATTTCCAATTACTGAAATTTATTTATTTCCAACTCTTGTTCAAGGTGATAGTGCTGCTTCAAATATAGTTAAAATGATAGAGCTTGCTAATAGTTATGATGATATTGATACCATTATATTAGGACGTGGTGGTGGATCAATTGAGGACTTGTGGGCGTTTAATGAAGAAATTGTAGCAAGAGCAATATATAATAGTAGAATTCCAATAATTAGTGGTGTTGGTCATGAAATAGATTTTACTATAAGTGATTTTGTAGCTGACTTAAGAGCACCAACTCCAACAGGAGCAGCTATGTTAGCGGTACCTGATATTGAAGAGGTAAGAAGATATTTTAAAAATGCACAAGAAAAAGTTAATAATGCAATTATGAATACTTTAAATAAAGCAACACAGCAAGTATTGATATTTAAAACTAATTATATATTAAATAATCCGATTAAATTATATGAGATGCAAGAACAAAAACTAGATTTATTGTGTGATAGGCTATCTAATGCTCTTAAAAATAAAATAGAAATGTCTTCTCATAAACTGGAAATAATAAAAAGTAATCATATAATCAAAAATCCAGGTATATTATTAGAAAATCATAAGAATAATATAAATACACTTAAAATTAAATTAGATTTATTAAATCCAGTAAATGTACTTGATAAAGGTTATTCTATAGTATATAAAGATAATAAAGTAGTAAAAGATATAACAAAATTAAATATTGATGATAATATTAATATAATGGCAAAAAATGGAAATGTTATTGCTAATGTAAGAGGAGTGAATAAAAATGAGTGAAAAAGTAGATAAAAAAGATATGAAATTTGAAGATGCAGTTAGATCTCTAGAAAAGATAATTTCTGAACTTGAAAGTGGTGAATTAGATTTAGATAAATCAATTAGTGAATATAGTGAAGCAATGAAATTAATAGAGTTTTGTGAAAAAAAACTAAATTCTGCAACTAAGACTGTAAATAAACTTGTGGAAGCAAATGGTAAAATAGTTGATTTTGAAGTAGAAGAATAGCAAAAATTGGTATAAGAAATATTTGGTTATATAAATTATATATAAATGAAAATAATAATAAAGAGGTGAAATATCATGAAAAAGTTGATAATTACTTTCTTTATTATTTTATTTTTACCTATGAATATTTTAGCTTATTCCAAGAATGTTATACCAGGTGGTGAGAGTATTGGAATAAATATAAATACTGATGGTTTAATAGTTGTAGGTTTTTATAAGGTTAATGATGAATATATCGCTAAAGAAACCATTAAAATTGGTGATAGAATTATTCAAATTAATAATAATGATGTTAATACTATTGAACAATTAAGTGATGTAATAGATAAGAGTATATTAGAAAATAAAGAAGTGAGTGTTAAAATAATAAGAAATAATAAACAAATAGATACTTATTTAAGATTAGAAAAAGATAATGATATATATAAAACTGGTCTATATGTAAAAGATTCAGTAATAGGACTTGGAACACTTACATATATAGATCCAATAAGTAAAATATATGGAGCTTTAGGGCATGAAATATTATTAAGTGAAACTGAAAAAAGAGTTGAAATAAAAAATGGTAATATATTAATGAGTAATGTTACTAGTATAAATAAAAGTAGAAATGGTTATGTTGGTAGTAAGAATGCAAATATTTTATATAATGATATTATTGGTACGATAGAAAAAAATACTAATAAGGGTATATTTGGTATATATACTTCATCTTTACCAAATAAAAATCTTATCCAAATAGGAGAATATTCAAGCATTGAAAAGGGAGATGCCCATATATTAACAGTTACTAAGAATAATATTGTAAATAAATATAAGATAAAGATACTTGATAAATATAATAATAAAAAAGATACTCAAAAAGCATTTAGTTTTGAAATTATAGATGAAGAATTAATTAATAAAACAGGTGGTGTAGTACAAGGAATGAGTGGGTCTCCAATTATCCAAAATAATAGAATAATTGGGGCTGTAACTAATGTACTTGTTGATGATGTTAAGATTGGTTACGGTATTAGTATAATAACAATGCTAGAAGAAGGGGAAAGATAGAATAATATAAATCTTGTTTCTAAGAAACAAGGTTTTTGATTGTAAAAATATTATATAGAGGAAAATAAGTTAAAACTAAATATTAAAAGTTGATATTAAATAAATTATTTGATAAAATTTATATAGTACGGAGGTATTAGTTATGATGGATACATTTAATAATTTATTAGAAGTAACTAGCGAAAGAGGAGACTTAATCCAAATAAAAGTATATGATATATTAGATGAAAATCAATATAATAAAACATTTGTTATTTATACTTTAGCTGGTGAAGATTCAACTATTTTTGCATCTATATTAAATGAAACAGATACAGATTATTCATTAGATAGTATTACAAATAGTGATGAGTTACAATATATAAATAATGAAATTGATATGATAGTTAATGAGATAGAGGAGTATTCATGAGCATTGACGATTTAAAAAATTTAGGGATTATTCCTAAAGATATTCCTGATAATGTATTAATTGATTTATGTAATAGAATAGGAATAAATAATTTTAGTATGCAGATGTCTTTAAATCAAGAACAAATATCTAGAATAGTTTATTCATCTGATGTAAATAATTATAAAGTAAAATCATCATTATCTAATTCTCATCAAAGTGTTATTGCAAAATATGATGAGTTAATAAATGGATATGTAAATATATTAAATGGTATTAAATCAAGAAGTGGTTTTGATGAAGAAAAACAAGCTATTAGTGGATTAATAACTAAACTTCAAACAGAAAAATCAAATTATCAAAAACAAATAAATGGTTTTTCGCTAAATAATGTTTCTCAATATTTTGATTATGGAGTTAATAATAAAATTAGTCAAACAGCTAATGATACACTTAAGAATATTGCTAAAGCTACAGAAGAACAACAAAACCAAATTGATAATAAATTAGATAAATTATATAAAAAATTAGATCATGCTAAGAATAGTAGAAATAGAACTATTAGTGGAAAATTAAAGGCATCTATTAGAACAAGAAATTTAGAAGCAAAAATTAATAAACTTAGAAGTAAACAAGGAAAATTAAGAAGTAGACAAAGTAGAATTGTTGGTACTAATACTAGAATGTATTTGGATAAAATGAATAAAAGGTTTGAAAAATATTTTGATGAACTTAATAATATTAATGATATAATTGAAGATAAAAAATATATGATAGATGAAATAGAATCATCTTTAAATGAACAAAACGATATGGGTATAAATGCACAAAATCTTCAAACTAGTATGTTAAATGCTAATGCATTTGAAAGAGTAGCATTAAATGTAAAAAATAGAAAAAATACAAGAGATATGCAGAAATTGCAAAAACATATTGAAAGACTACAAAAGAAAGCTGGAAAAGTTGATTTATCTAGACAATATAGTGAAGTATTTGATAGAAGTTATTCAAGATAAAAGATGTTTTAAGAAAACATCTTTTTAAATTCCTAAAATTGTACATGCTATATTAAAATATACAAATAATGATATAGCATCAACTAAAGTTGTTATAAATGGGCTTGCCATTACAGTTGGATCAAATCCTAATTTTTTAGCAAGTATAGGTAAAAGTGAGCCGATTATTTTTGCCGCACATACAGTTACTATTAAAGACATACTTACTACAAATGCTATAGATATTCCTACTTTATCTAATAATATTAATTTAACAAAATTAGCAATTGCTAAAGTAATACCAACTAAAATTGAAACTCTAAGTTCTTTAAACACAACTTTTAATGTATCAGAGTAATCTATATCATCTAGTGATAAAGCACGAATTATGGTAGCTGATGATTGTCCTCCTGCATTTCCTCCAGTGTTCATAAGCATTGGTATAAATGCTGTTAAAATCACATAAGAACTAAGAGCTGTTTCATAATGCTCTATTATTTTGCCTGTAAGAGCGGCTGTTAACATTAAAACAAGTAACCATGGTATTCTACTTTTATATAAATCAAATATTGATAATTTTAAATATGATTTTTCTGTTGGCGTAATTGCGGCCATTTTTTCAATATCTTCTGTAGTTTCATCTTCTAAAATATCCATTACATCATCTATTGTTATAATACCAACTAATTTATTTTCAGAATCAACTACTGGAATACTTGTAAGATCATAATCTTTAATAATTCTTGCTACTTCTTCTTGATCAGTACTTGTATTTACAAAAATTATATCAGTTTGCATTATTTCGTTAATTGGAGTATCTTCTTCATTAATAACTAAATCTTTTAATTTGACTTCACCAATTAATTTTCTTTTCTTATCAGTAACATAACAAGTATCTATTATTTCTTTTTCATCATATTCTCTTTTAATCTTTTTAAGAGCATCTTTTATTGTGTTATATTCTTTAAAATCTAAATATTCTACAGTCATAATACTACCAGCAGAGTTTTCATCATATTTAAGTAATTGATTAATATTACGTCTAGTTTCATTTTCTACCTTACTTAATAATTTATTTACTACATTAGCTGGCATTTCATCTATTAAATCTGTTGCATCATCTGAGTCCATATCATTTATAATGCTTACTGCTTCTGCATCAGACAAAGAAGATATAACTAATGTTTCAGTATCTGTTTCTAAATAAGAAAATACATCCGCAGCCATATCTTTTGGTAATAATCTAAATATTTTTATCATCTCATTATGTGGCAATTCTTCTAATATTTCAGCAATATCAAATTCATTCATATTTATTAGTAATGATTTAATTTTCGAGTAATTTTTTTCCTCAATTAATTTTTCTATTCTATCTAACATAATACTCACCACCTTTGACTTATAGATTATACTACAATTATCATAAAATGTGTAAAGAAAATGAAAAAATATATAAAAAAAATTTAGTTTTTAGTATAATACTCATGAAGAAAAGAAGGAAAATTTTATTTTTAGATTGGAGATATTTATGAAAAATGGAATACCTACACATGTTGGAATAATTATGGATGGTAATGGTAGGTGGGCAACAAGACAAGGGCTTAAGAGAACTGATGGCCATTATGCTGGATATAAAACACTCAAAAAGACAGCACTTCACATATTAGATAAAGGTGTTAAATACTTAAGTGTATTTGCTTTTTCAACAGAAAACTTTAAAAGAAGTGATGAAGAAGTGAATTATTTAATGAATTTATTTGTCACTGCTTTTAAAAGTGATGAGAATTTCTTTATTAAAAATGACATTAAAGTTGTTTTTTCTGGTAGAAAAGAGCCCCTTAGTGACAAAGTTTATAGTGTAATGAAGAGAATAGAAAAAAATACTAAAAATTGTAAAAGAGGAGTATTTAATGTATGTTTAAATTATGGTGGTCAATCTGAAATAGTAGATGCTACTAAAAAAATAGTATCTTTGGTTCAAGAAGGAAAGCTTAATATAGATGATTTAAACACAGAAAATTATTATAAATATTTGTATAATGACTTACCCGCTATTGATTTATTAATTAGAACAAGTGGTGAAGTTAGAATTAGTAATTTTATGCTATATAGTATTAGTTATTCTGAGTTATATTTTACAAATACATGTTTTCCTGATTTTAATGAAGAAGAGTTTGATAAAGCATTAGCTGATTATCAAAATAGAAATATTACTAAAGGAAAAGCTTAATAAAATAAGAAATCGAATGATTTCTTATTTTTCTCTTATATTTAAATAAGTTATTAAACCAAGTAATATATTTTTCACTTCTTGATTAATTTCTATATTATTTAATTCTAATATTGCTTTAGAAGATAATTCATTTATTTTATCATTTGCATATTTTAAACTTCCAGAATCTATTATAATGTCTTTAATGATTTTAAGTTCTTTTTCATTTAAATTTTGTTTGCCATAATACTTTATTAATTCTTTATAATAATCTTTTTTATTAATTTTAATATAAGAATATAATATTGTTTGCTTAAATTCTTCTATATCAGAACACACTGATTTTCCAAGTGTATCTTTATTACTAAATATACCAAGAATATCATCTTTAATTTGAAAAGAAATGCCGATATTCATAAGTATATTTTCCATTTTTTCTATATCTTTTTGCTTTGAATTACCTAATATCATACCGAGTATAAATGGACCTATAATTGAATAGTAAGATGTTTTTAATTTATAAATCTCAAATATATCTTCTTCTTTAAGATGATTTTTAGTATTATTTTTTTCTATGTAAGGAAGATATACATCAAGTATTTCTCCCTTTATTGTATTTATAACTATATCATTATAGTAAGCAAATAATTTAGTGAAATTTTTATCATTTTTATATGAATCTAATATTAATTTATTAGTATAATAGAAACCAATATCTCCAATACATAAAGCTAAATTATTAGGAGTATTATCTTGGCACTTATATTTTTTAAATTCTTTTGAGTATGTGTTATGTATAGTTTCTTTCCCTCGTCTAGTATTTGCATTATCTATTATATCATCATGTATTAATATTGATGTTTGAAATGTTTCATATGCGATTGCAAGGGGAAGAGAATAGTTGTCTATATTATTACTTAATTTATATCCTAAGTTAATTAAAGTGCCTCTTAAAAATTTACCATCTTTATTTAAATTAATAAATTTATTTATAGCATCTTTTATAATTTTATTGTCTTTGTTATTTATTAGGGTATCATTAAATTTATTAATTTCATTACTTAATAGAGATAATTGTTTTTTATAAAAGATCATAAATTCAAGTAAATTAGAAAACTCATATACTTCTTCTTTTAAAGTAGATGCACTGCCTGTTATACCAATATTAATATTATCACTAATATTTTCTTTTTTAATAAATTCGTAAAAATCTTTTATATTTGAAAATAAATATGTGTTTTTTTGGACTTTTAAACATTTATTATATAATTCTTTTGTATTTGAACTATTATTTCCTCCAATAATAATCATTAAGTCCATAGTTTTAGCAAGATTAACAGAACTATCATGAATTAATTTTTGATTGTTACATATAGTATTATCAAATATATAGTCATAGTTATTTTCATTTAAATAATTATAGAATTTTTGACATTTATCAATATTAGCAGTTGTTTGACTCACAACATAATATTTTTCCTTTTTATCAAGCAATTTATAATCTTCTTCACTCTCAATAATAATAGCACTATTATTTATATGACCATTAATGCCTATAACCTCTGGATGTTCTTTTTTACCTATAATAATTATTTTATATCCATTGTTATATTTATCAATAACTAGATTATGTATTTTTTTAACGTTAATACAAGTTGCATCATAATATGTAATATTGTTGTTTTCTAAATAATCATAAGTACTTTTTGCTTCTCCATGAGCTCTTATAATTAAAATATCATTTTTATTTATTAAAGATAAATCATCAATACAATAAATATTCCTTTTTTCTAAATAGTCAATTATATATTTATTATGTAATATTTCTTTATAAATATATACATTTTTATTCTTATTTTTTTCTTTTAATTCAATTGCCATATTAATTGCTTTAATAGAGCCACTGCAACAGCCAAATACATTTGGATAATGTATCATAGTAATATTCACCTCTTAATAAAAATTATAACATATTTGTTGTTATATTAACTAAATTTTGATAAAATTAATTTAAAGGAAGTGATTCTAATGGAGTATGAAGAAACTACTATAGTAGACTCTCATGAAATTGAAACAGAAAATATTAAAGAGAGTCTTATTGGAATATGTATGGATTTAGATGAAAGAGGTTATAATTCTATCAAACAAATAGTTGCTTATTTAATTAGTGGTGAGCCAGGATATATATCTAGTTATAAAGAATGTAGGAATAGATTGCTTAAGTTTAAAAGAGAAGACATTATTGAAACGATGTTAACAGGGTTTATTAAAGAATGATATATTTAGGTTTAGATTATGGCAGTCGTACACTTGGTCTTTCTATAAGTGATAGAACATCTACAATTGCAACTTCTCTTGAAGTTTTAAGATATAACAATATAGAGGATTTACTTATACAACTAGACTCAATAGTATATACTAAGAAAGTAGATGCTTTTGTAATTGGAAATCCTCTTAATTTAGATGGTAGTGCTTCAAAAAGAACAGAAGAAACATTAGAATTAAAAAAAATTATTGAAGATAGATATAAAAAAGAAGTTTTTATGCAAGATGAGAGATTATCAACTGTGGAAGCGGAAAGAATGCTTATTAGTAATGATACAAAAAGAAAGAATAGGAAAAAAGTAATAGATAAAATAGCTGCGACTATTATTTTACAGGGGTTTTTAGATAGGAGTAAAAGAAGTGAAAGATAATTATATTACTTTAAAAGATAAAAATGGAAAATCAAAAGAATATAGAATTTTACTTAATATATCAGATACAACAAATGAAGTAAACTATCTTGTATATACAAATGATATAAAAACAAGTGACGGCGAACTTAAAGTTTTTGCGTCTACTTATATATTAAGTGAAAAAGGTAATATGACTAAATTTAAGCCTGTAGAAATGAAAGAAGAATTTGATTTTATAGAAAAGATATTAAAATCTTTAGAAGAAAATTAATATAAAAGAGAGGTTATCATGACACGAAAAGTTTTTAGTATAAAAAAGTTTTTATTATTTTTGTTTATTATGCTACTAATAATTATTGGTTCTTTAATTGGAACTTATTTTTATTTAATAACTGCGCCAAGTAAAGAGAGTAAACAAGTGAATATATATGTTGAAAAAGGAAGTAATTATAGTACAATTGCTACTACTTTAAAAGAAAAAGGATTAATTAGATCACAACTTGCTTATAAAATATATTTAAAACTAAATACGCCTAATAATTCTTTAGAATATGGAGACTATGTTTTAAAAACAAATTATGATTTAGAAGAATTAATTAATACTTTAGGTAAAGGTAGTGTTAGTCTTGCTGATACTATTAGTGTTACTTTTATAGAAGGTAATAATGTTAGGCATTTTATTAAAACTGTAACAAGTAATTTTAATATAACAGAAGAAGAAATATTAAATAAGTTAGATGATGAAAAATATATTAATACTCTAATAAATGATTATTGGTTTTTAACTGATGAAATTAAAAATAAAGAAATTTATTATCCACTTGAAGGATATCTATTTCCAGATACTTATGAGTTTTATACATCTGCCGATATAGATGATATATTTAGAAAATTACTTGATAATATGAGTAAAAAATTAGAACCATATAAGGAAAGCATTGAAAATAGTGATAAAACTATCCATGAAATGATAACATTATCTTCAATTGTTGAAAAAGAAGGAGCAAACGATTCGGATAGAAAGATGATTGCTGGAGTATTTTACAATAGATTAAGAGATGGATGGAGTCTTGGAAGTGATCCTACAACTTATTACGCAGAAAAAATAGACGATAATGTTAGAGATTTAAAAATGAGTGAACTAAATTCATGTAATGCATATAATACTCGTAGTTCTTGTCTTAATGGAAAATTACCAGTAGGACCTATATGTAACCCTGGATTAGCATCATTAGTTGCTTCAATCGAGCCTGAAAAACATAATTATTATTATTTTGTTGCTGATAAAAATGGAAAGAACTATTTTAATGAAACACAAGCAGGACATGATAGTACAATAAATAAATTGAAAAGAGAAGGATTATGGATAACTTATTAGATTTAATTGATGATATTAAAAATTATGGTATTAATAATAAAGTTCCAATAATGAGTGTTGATACGATTGATGAAATACAAAAAATAATTAATGAAAATAATATTGAATCAATTTTAGAGATAGGTACTGCTATTGGATATTCAACCATTAATTTTGCAAGTAACAAGAATATAAAAAAAATAACAAGTATTGAAAGAGATATAGAAAGATATAAAATTGCAGTAGAAAATGTTAATAAAAGTAAACTTCCTAATATAGAACTTATTTTTGGAGATGCACTAAATATTAATATTGATGAAAAATATGATTTATTAATTATTGATGCTGCTAAAAGTCAAAATATTAAATTTTTTAATAAATACAAGAATAATTTAACTAAGAATGGAATAATAATTATAGATAATTTAGAATTTCATGGTTATGTAGGAAAAAGTAATGAAATTAAAAGTAGAAATTTAAGACAAATGGTTAGGAAAATAGAAAAGTTTTTAGATTTTTTAAATACTAATGAAGAATATAATGTAGAATATATAGAAGTAGGTGATACCTTAGGAGTATGCAAAAAGAAATAATAATATTACCAAATAAAAAACAATTAGAATTTTATGAAAAGTATAATATAAATACTTTTTTATTGCCAATGAAAGATTTTAGTATTGGGTTTAATACATATTTTACTAAAGAAGAAATAAATAAACTATCTAATAAGTATTGTATCTATGTGTTAATTAATAAATTTATGCATAAAAATATAGATAAGTTTAAAAATATATATGATGAATTTAATAAAAATATTAAATTTATAGTAGAAGATATAGGACTTAGTAAAATAATAGATAAAGATAGAATAGTTATATATGAGAATCATATTATATCTAATTATAAAGCAATTAATTATTTAGATAGTTTGGGATATAATAATATAGTTATTAATAATGATTTGACTATTCATGAGTTAAAAGAGATACAAGAAAATACTTCATCTAACTTATATTATTTTTATATTTCAAAGAATATGCTTATGTATTCAAGAAGAAATTTAGTGTCAAATTATAATGATTATTATAATAATAAAAGTGATGCATTAGAATATGTTTTAAGAGAAAAAGTAAGTAATAAATTATTAGAAATCAAAGAAGAAGATGATGGAAGTATTGTAAGATATAATAAAATATTTTGTGCATCTAAGTATTTAAAAGATTTAGGTAAATTAAATTTAATTATTGATTTAACTAACATAAACGAAGTAAGTGAAATGATGATACTTGAAAATATTAATAATGAGAATCTATATAATTTGATAGATAGTGATTACTATTTTTTAGAAAATGATATCAAATATAAAGTAGGTGATATAAAATGAAATATGAATTATTATTACCTGCTGGAGATTTATCAAGACTTAAATATGCACTTATTTATGGTGCTGATGCAGTATATATAGGAGGAGATAAATATAATTTAAGAGCTAATGCTAATAATTTTACTTTAGATGAAATCAAACAAGCAGTAATATTTGCTCATGAATTAAATAAAAAAGTATATGTAACGGTTAATATGATATTTCATAATGAAGATTTAGAAGGTCTTGATGATTATTTATTAGCTTTAGATAAAATTGGAATAGATTCATATATAGTAAGTGATTTTGCTGTTATAGAGTCTATAAAAAGACTTAATATTAAAACACCATTTTTTATATCTACTCAAAAGTCTATAAATAATAAATATTCAGCACAATTTTATAAAGATTTAGGTGCATATAAAGTAGTTTTAGCACGTGAATGTTCTAAAGAAGATATAATAGATATTAAAGAAAATGTTGATATTGATGTTGAAGTATTTATACATGGAGCAATGTGTACAAGTTATAGTGGAAGATGTGTTATGTCAAATTATGTAACGCTAAGAGATTCTAATAGAGGAGGTTGTTCTCAAGTTTGTAGATTTACCTTTGATAATCAAACAGAAAATGAATATGCATTTTCTTCTAAAGACTTAAACATGATAGATTATATCTCAGATATGATGGATTTGGGAATTGAATCATATAAGGTAGAGGGAAGAATGAAGAGTATGTATTATATTGCAACTGTAGCTAATGCATATAGAACAATTATGGATAAAAAAATAAATAATACTCTAACTTCTAATGATATTAAATATTATAAAAAAGTATTAAGCAGAGTATCAAATCGAGAAAATATTGCTCAATTTTATAATGGAATACCACATAAAGAAGGACAATATTATAATGGTAGACAAGAACTTAGTAATCAAGATTTCTTAGGACTTATATTAGAGTATAATAAAGAGTCTAATATTGCAGTTATTGAACAGAGAAACAAATTTAGTGTAGGTGATATAGTTGAAATATTTGGACCTAATACTAAAGTAAAAGAATTTAAAATAGAACAAATCATTAATGATAATAATGAAATAGTTACTAGTGCATCACATGCACAAGAAAAAATAAAAATAAAAATACCATTTGAGGTACATGCAAATGACATAATGAGGGTTAAAATTTCTTGACAAAATAGTCATTTTATTGTATTATCATTTGGTACAAAGAAAGAGGTGACCTAACATGAAAAAGAAAGAGATTTTTTTAACTAGCGAAGGTTATTTAGATTTGGAAAATGAGTTACATTATTTAAAGACAACTAAGAGAAACGAAGTAACTCAAACATTAAAAGATGCTAGAGCACTTGGAGACTTATCAGAAAATTCTGAATATGAGCAAGCTAGAGAAGATCAAGCAAATTTAGAAAAGAGAATAGTAGAAATTGAGTATGCTCTTGAGCATGCTGTAGTAATAGATAAAAGTGATAATGATGGTAAAGTTGGAATTGGATGCGAAGTTGAACTTAAGTATGAAGATGATGATGATACAGAAAGTTATAAAATCGTAGGTAGTCAAGAAGCTGATCCATTTAATAATAAAATCTCTAACGAAAGTCCAATAGCAGCAGCTATTATGGGTAGAAAAGTTGGTGAAACTGTAGAAGTATCATCACCAGATGGTGTATACAGTGTTAAAATCGTAGCTATAGGATAGTAAAATATCCTTTTTTGCAATGTAAATAAAATTAATTATAACTAAGGAGGTAAAATGAAAAAAAGTTATACATTAAAATTAGAGGGAAAAGAATGGAAAGATTGTTTAAATGAATCTTACAAGAAGAAAAAGAAAGATGTAAAAATAGATGGTTTTAGAAAAGGACAAGTACCTTATGACATCTATGTTAAAAAGATGGGTATTGAAACATTATATATGGATGCTATTGATATGGCAGTAGATGTTTTATACGCAAAATTATTAAGTGATCCAAAAACTATCACTCCAGCCGCAACACCTAGTATAGATATTAAAGATATTAATGATAAATTAGTTGAAATAGAATTTACTTTAGTAGAAACTCCTGAAGTTAAACTTGGTAAATATAAAAAACTAGGTATTAAAAAAGAAAAGATTGAAGTAAGTGATGAAGAGATTGAACATGAACTTGGTCATTTAAAAGAACAATTTGCTGAAGTAAGAGCATTAGATGATAAAACTAAAATCAAAGAAGGTATGGTTGCAGTAATTGATTTTGAAGGCTTTAAAGATGGAGTAGCATTTAAAGGTGGAAAAGGAGAAAATTATAGTTTAGAAATAGGTTCTCATACTTTTATTCCAGGATTTGAAGAAGCATTAGTTGGTCTTAAAAAAGGAGATAAAAAAGATGTTAAATTAACATTCCCAGAAAATTATCATAGTGATGATTTAAAAGGTCAACCAGTTGTATTTAAAGTTGAAATAAAAGAAGTTAAAGAAAGAGTATTTCCAGAATTTAATAAAGAATTTTTTGAAGATTTAAATGTTGGTGGTGTTGAATCTTTAGAAGATTTAAAAAAATATATTAAGGAAAATAAAGAAGCAGAAAGAGAAAAGCAATTAGAGGATGAATATCTATTTAAATGCTTAGATAAAGTAGTTGAAGATTCTGAATTTGAAATTCCTGAAGAAATGACTGAAGATGAAGTTAATAGATTAGTAAGAGAATTTTCTGAAAAATTAACATATCAAGGACTAAAATTAGAAGATTATTTAAAATATTGTAATACTAATATTGATGATTTTAAGGCAACATTAAAAGATGAAGCTAATAAAAGAATAGGTTATAGACTTATGATGGATGCGATTGTTACTAAGGAAAAACTAGAAGTTAGTGATGAAGAACTTGAAAAAGGATTAAATGAAACTAGTGAACAATATGGTATGAGTAGAGAAGAATTTGAAAAACAAATAGGTTCTAAAGAATTATTTAAATACGATTTATTAATGAGAAAAGCAATGAAAGTTGTTACTGAATAAATAACAAATTAAAACATCTATAATTTAGATGTTTTTTATATTACATTTTAAATAATTTTTTAAATTTATTAAACAAATAATCATTTTCTAATACTATTAAAAATACTATTAATGATAAGATACATCCAGAAATAAAATCAATAAATACATGTTGTTTTATTAACATAGTAGATGCCATAATTAATAAAGATAGAATTGTAATTATTATGTTTATAAATTTATTAGATTTTTTTGTTGTGTATGAGTACAAAATATAAGATAAACTAAATGCACAATGAATAGATGGACAACAATTTCTAACTGGTGTATCAATTGCATATATAATTTTAGTAATTGTTTCTAATATACCAGTAGTTGTAATTTCAGCTCTTACTATTGTACTTGGAAAAATAATATAAATTATATTAGAAATGATAATTGATAATACAAAGGATGTTTGATATCTAATAAAGTTATCTTTATCATGTATATAAATATAATATGGGACTAGTACAAGCATTAAATACCATATTACATATGGAATAATAAAATATACGTTAAAAGGTATTCTCTCATCAATATAACCGCCTATTAAAGTTGGCTGTCCTGATATTAATACACTTGCTTTATAACAAATAGTTTGAAATACAATTAAGCATATTGTAATTATTAATGGTTTTTTATCAATTTTTTTCATAAACATCACATATTTATTATACAAGTTTAATCATAAAAATGAAATAATTAATTGTAGATATGATATACTATTTATATATAGAGGAGTAAATATGAAATTAGAAGTAAAAAATCTTACTAAATATTATAAAGATACTCTTGGAATAAAAGATGTATCATTTGGTATTAAAAATGGAGAAGTATTTGGTTTTATTGGACCAAATGGTGCAGGAAAGTCTACTACTATTAGATCTATTATGAATTTAATAGATAAAAGTGGTGTTGTTTTAATAGATGGGAAAGAATTTAAGAAAGATGATATTAATCTTATGAAAAAGATAAGTTATTTACCTAGTGAGATAAATCTTTATGATGATTTAACTGTTAGGGAAATGCTTGATTATAATGAAGAGTTTTATCCAAATTGTCATAGCCTTAGAAAAAAATTAGTTAATCGCTTCAGATTAGATGAAAATAAAAATATAGAAGATTTATCTTTAGGTAATCTAAAAAAACTAGGTATAGTAATAACATTTATGAAAGATGCTGAAATTATTATATTAGATGAGCCTACTAGTGGATTAGATCCAATTATGCAAGATGAGTTTTATAAGCTTATATTAGAAGAAAAAGAAAAAGGGAAAACAATATTATATTCAAGTCATATATTAAGTGAAGTATCTAAAATATGTGATAGAATAGGTGTTATAAAAGATGGTAGTATTATTCTTATAGATAAAATATCTAAATTATCAGAAAATAATTTAAACATTATATCAATAGTATCTAAGGATAAAAGTAAAATAATTGATAAATTAAATGCTGAAATAATAGAAGAAAAAGATGATTATTTTAGATTTAAAACTAAGATTCAATCAGATAAATTAATAAAAGAATTATCTTTATTTACTATAGATAAGATAACTATTGAAGAGGCAACACTTGAGGATATAGTTATGGAATATTATAAGTAGGTGACATTATGTTAAAAAGAGAATTAAAAATTAATTTTAAAAGTTTTATTATATGGATTAGTATTTTAATAGGTTTATTCTTATTTGTATATTTACTTTATCCTAGTATTATTAGTAATGGTAATTTAGGTCAAATAGATGAAATGATGAGGTTATTTCCAGAAGAAGTATTAAAGTCATTTAATTTAGATATAGCAATTATGGATAGTGCATTTGGTTGGATTAAAAGTGAAGGATGGATATTTGTATTACTTTTAATGGGAGTTTATTCTAGTTTGCTTGGTGGTACAATATTATTAAAAGAAGAAAGTGATAAGACAATTGAATATTTAGGATGTTTACCTGTTAGTAGAAAACAAATAGTATTAAGTAAAACTTTATGTGGTTATATCTATATAATTATTATGAATATAATATTCTTTATATTTAATTTAATAGCGCTTAAATTAAGTGGGGATTTTGATATAAAAGTCTTTATATTACTTAGTATAACACCATTATTATCATCGACTGTTTTATATTCTTTAAGTTTATTTATATCAACATTTATGAGAAAAACTAAAAAAATAACTGCGATATGTTTAGGAATTACATTTGCTAGTTATTTACTAAATATTTTTTCTACTATAAGTACACAGGTGGATTTTCTTAAATACTTATCAGTATTTACTTTATGTGATATTAGAAATGTTATATTAAATGAGAAAATTAATATTTTGATGTTAATAATAACTATAATTTTAAATCTAGTGTTTGTTAAACTTAGTGAATATAAATATCAAAGGAAAGAGTTTGTATAGAAACAATTAAGATAAGTATTTTAAAGTATTAAATAATATGTTACTATAATCTTGGATTATGATGTGGAGTATTATATTATAAGGGAGTTTGTATGAAAAAAAGTAAAAATAAAAGAATTAAAGCATTAAGATATGCAGATAAGAAAACATTAACAGTTTATATTATTTTGAGAATTCTTGTTATATTATGTTTAATAAGAGAATTAATGTTGGGTGAATATCAAAATGCATTATTATGTATATTATCTTTGACATTGTTTCTTCTTCCTGCGTTTATTGAAAAAACATTTAAGGTTGAATTGCCAACGGTTTTAGAAATAAATATATTGATATTTATATTTGCGGCTGAAATTCTTGGGGAGATAAATAACTTCTATGGAACATTTAATAATTTTGATGCAATATTACATACAGTGACAGGATTTTTATCAGCAAGCGTAGGATTCTCACTAATATATTTATTAAATAATAATATTGAAAGTTTTAATATATCTGGAATATTTGTAGCATTAGTGGCATTTTGTTTTTCTATGACAATCGGAGTAATTTGGGAATTTTTTGAATTTAAAATGGATTGTTATTTTAATTTAGACATGCAAAAAGATACATATGTAAGTAAAATAAATACTGTGATGTTAGATGAGACAAATTCAAATAAGGTGGTTACTATAAATAATATAGATAGAGTTATATTATATGATGAAAATAATAAAGAACTTGCTAAATTAAATGGATATCTTGATATTGGTATTATTGATACTATGGGAGATTTAACGGTTAATTTTATTGGTGCTTTTATATATAGTGTTTTTGGTTACTTGTATATAAAAAATAGAGATAAGAATAAAATTGCTACTAAGTTTATGATAACTAAGAAGGCTCAAATGTAGCCTTTTTATAATGGAATAAATTTTTCGTTTACGAAAATAATATATAGAAATATTGAATTTAATCAGTAAAAATGATATATTTGATAATAGAGAGGTTAGGTGAACCACATGCTTGATAGTATATTTGGAAATTATATGGATAGTGAAAGAAAAGATAATAAAAAAGATCTAAAAAGAATATCTGAACTTGAAAGTAAATTAAATATAACTAATTCACAAAAAATTATTAAAGTTAGAATTGATGGCAATGTGGTTGAAATGACAGAGGAAGCCTATGCCTTTTATAAAAAGACAAATGAATTTAGAAAAAGATTAAGAGAAGGACAATCAATAGATAGTATTATGCCTGAGGCTTTAGCTGTTTGTAGAGAAGCAGTAAAAAGGAAACTTAATATGAGACCATATGATGTTCAAGTTGAAGCAGCAATGGCTATGCAGGGTAAGAATATAATTGAGATGAAAACGGGTGAAGGTAAAAGTCTTGTTCAAATATTAAGTGCTTATTTAAAAGCACTTGATGCGACTAAATCAGAAAATAAAAAAGAATGGGGAAGTATACATATTCTTACATCAAATGATTATTTGGCTCAAAGAGATCAAGAGACTAATAAAGAAGTTTTTTCTTTACTTGGATTTACTAGTTCATATGTATTGTCAAAAGATAAGTTAAGAGGAAAGAAAGAAAATCTAAAAAGTTATAAAGATAGAAAAAAAGAAGCCTATAAATGCGATATAGTATATTCTACTGCAAGAACAGTAGCATTTGATTATTTGCAAGATAATACAAGATTTGAAAAAGAAGATGTATATATAACTAGACCTTTACATAGTGCTATAGTAGATGAGGCTGATGATATATTATTAGATGATGCAACTAAACCATTGATATTAAATGGTAATCCTAGTAAAGGTAATGAAATATTTGATAGAAAACAAAAAGAATTAGAAAATAAACCTATAACTGTGCAAGAGGAAAACATTTATTTATGGGCAACTAAATATATAAATGGCGTATATAGGAAAAATAATGAGGCTATACCAACTACTTATTATGAACAAAAACCTTTAGGTAATAGCGCTACTTATAGGGGCTCTGCTGTGTTTGCAAATAGACAAGAAGTATTATTATCTCCAATGATAGAAGATGAATTATATAATATGACTGAAAAAGAAGTTAAAAGTAAGGGAACAAATGAAGATATAAATGCATTATATGCGATGAGATTAAGTGCGGTAGAACTTTGCATATTAGCAAGAGAAGTTTATCATGCGGATAAACAATATTTAGTAAGAGATAATAAAATTGTGCTTGTTGACTCAAATGGTAGACCACAGCATAAATCAAAATATAGAGATGGTTTACATGAAGCTCTTGAATATAAAGAAGATTTTAGATTAAAAAAAGAAGGAAAAAAAGGTATAGAGCTAAGTAAACCTAGAAATTTTGTTGCTAAGTGTACTTTTCCTGATTTTTTTAGCATTTATTCAAATGGTTATAGTGGAATGACTGGAACTAGTGATAAAGAAGAATTTGAAGAAATTTATGATCATTCTACATATAAAGTTGAAAGTAGAATTCCTAATATAAGAAAAGATGAAGAAGATGAAATATATACTACTATGGAAGCAAAACATCAAGCAATAATTAAAGAGGTTTTAAAGTGTCAAAAGACAGGACAACCTGTATTAATAGGTACTTTAAATATTATTGAAAGTAAAGCAATTTGTGATAAATTAGAAGCACTTGGTATAAGATTTCAAAGATTAGATGCATTAAGTGCTGATAGTATGGAAAAAGAGTCTGCAATAGTATCTACCGCGGGACTTCTAGGTAGTGTAACAGTTGCAACAAATATGGCTGGTCGTGGAACTGATATAAAACTTGGACCTGGAGTAAAAGAAGTTGGTGGCTTGTATGTTATTGGTGCTTCTAAAAATAATAATGTAAGAATAGATAACCAATTAAGAGGTAGAGCAGGAAGACAAGGGGACCCTGGTAAAAGCAAATATTTTATTTCTCTTGATGATGAAATGATACAAAAAAGAGGAAGAAAGCAAATATTTAGATTTCAAAGAAATGCTAAAGATGGTAGAATTACTAATAAAAGAATTATCAAATTAGTAGAATATTGTCAAAAGATTGAAACTGGAATACAAAAATTAGAAAGAAAAATAAAAGAAAAAAGGGCGATGGAAACTTTTACACCATATAAAAATGAAATATATGCAGAAAGAAAAAAAGTTTTTGATGCTAACCCTGATGAATTTGAAAAATATATTCTAAGAAAAGTAGATGGTTTTGTAGATACAACATTTTTAATATCAAAAGATTATGATGATTTATCAGCTAGATTTAAAAATATTGCCTACATAGACCCTGGAATTTATCAATCAAGTTTACATAATGGAACAATAGATGTTTATAAAAAAGAATTAGCTAATAGTATAAAAGAAAAAATTAAAGCAAAAATGACTACTAAAGAAGATAAGATGAATTTTTATGTAGAAAATAGATATAATGCCTTAGAAAGTTTTAATGGATATTGGGCAGATTATTCTTTGTGGCTTGAAGATTTTGAAGCAAAACAATCACTTCTTCGTTTCGGAGCTAATTATAATCAAGATACGTTTAAAAATGAAGCAAATAAAAGATATGTTGAAACATTAAGTTCTTTATTTAATGATATTATAAGTTTTGCAATCAATGGTGAAAAAATACTAGATAATCAAATGACTAATGAAGAAAGTATAGGGGTAGTAAGATGAGATTTATTCTTAAAATAATTAGAATTATTATATGCTTATTCTTATATATATTTTTACTTATAAAAGTATTCTTTATATCACAAGAGTACATATATGAAAATGAATATCCTGGAGTATATGGTTATTCAATCTTAAAAATAAAAAATGATTATTTAAGCCCTGATATAGAAAAAAATTCATATGTTATTTTACAAAGTAAAAAAGAATATGAAGTAGGAGATATAGTTTATTATAGTGGAAAAAATATAAGCAAGATAATAGAAATAAGAGAAGATGAAATATCAGTAGAAGATGAGAGTAATCCAATTATAAAAGAGGTTATTGAATTAAAAGACAATAGGGAAGAAGTATTTATTACTAGTAAAAATGATATCTATGGGAAAGTCGTATATAATAATAAAAAAATAAGTACTACTATTAATATATTAACTCATCCAATTGTTATATTATTATTAATAATATTTTCTATTTCTATATCATCTCTTACATATAAAAGATATAGTTAAGAATGCTTATATTAAGCATTCTTTTATTAAAAAGGACGTGATATTATGATATATTTAGATTATAGTGCTACTACACCAGTTGATCAAGATATATTTAAAGAATACATAAAAAATACATTATTATTTAGTGGTAATCCCAATTCTCAGCATCAATTAGGAAAATTTTGTAAAAGTAAAATAGATTATGCTATTGCAAGTGTGTGTAGGGTATTTAATTGTGATAGTGATGAATTAATATTTACTAGTTGTGCTAGTGAAAGTAATGCAACTGCAATTAGAGGAATAGCTAATTCTTTTAATACAGCTGGTAAACATATTATAACTAGTAAATTAGAACATAGAAGTATATTAAAAGAAGTAGAAAGACTTACAACACTTGGATATGAAGTAGAATATGTAAATATACTTAAAAATGGTCAAGTTGACTTAATTGATTTAGAAAATAAAATTAGGGAAGATACTATATTAATTAGTATATGTGGTGTTAATAGTGAAGTTGGTTATAAACAAGATTTATATAAAATAAGAGAAGTTATTAATAAAAAAAATAATAAAGTAATATTTCATAGTGACTTAACACAAGCCTTAGGTAAAATAAATATTGATTTAACGCCATTAGATATGGCCTCATTTTCAAGTCATAAAGTTTATGCTCCAATAGGTTGTGGACTTTTATATAAAAGAAAGAATATTGAAATAGATCCTCTTATTTGTTCTACTAATGATAATTCTCTTTTTAGAGGTGGTACAAGAGCACTTCCATTAATAGTTGCATTTTGTGAATCAATAAAAAAATATAATAATAATATTGAAAATCAAAATAAATGTATTTCATTAAATAAACTTATAATAGATAGACTATCAAAATACGATATTCAAATTAATTCAAATGAATACTGTATTCCACATATTATAAATTTTAGTTTATTAAGAATGAAAAGTTTAGATTTTGTAAGATATTTAGATAAAGAAAAAATACTAGTATCATCTACTACTGCATGTTGCTCTAAAAAAGAAAGTATTATTTTAAAAGAATTATATAAGGATGAAAATATATATAAAACTTCAATTAGATTAAGTATTTCTCATTTAACTACAATAGAACAAATAGATAAGTTCTTTAAGGTATTTGATGAAATATATCAAAAACATTTAAAATAAATATGCTGATAGTAAAATATCAGTTTTTTTATCATAATTAATAATTATATCTCATACATTTTATTAAATGAATGAAAGAGGGTTATTATGGATAAAACACAAATATTACAAAGTCTTGGTAAAAAATCTAATGGTGAGATATATTTAGGTGTAGTTGGTGCTGTTAGGACTGGAAAAAGTACATTTATTAAAAAGTGTATTGAACTTTTAGTACTTCCTAATATGGAAGATGAGATGGAAAAGAAAAGATGTTTAGATGAAATACCTCAAAGTGCTAGTGGTAAAACTATTATGACTATTGAACCTAAATTTGTGCCAAGTGCTGGAGCGAATATTAATATTAATGGGTTAAATACGAATATTAAATTAGTTGATTGTGTAGGATTTGTTACACCAGATAGTCTTGGTTACGAAGATAATTTAGGAAATCCTAGAATGGTTAAAACACCATGGTTCACTGAAGAATTACCATTTATTGAAGCAGCTGAAATTGGAACGCAAAAAGTAATAAAAGATCATGCTACAATTGGAATAGTTATAACAACTGATGGTTCGATTGGAGAATTATCAAGAAGTAACTATGTAGCAGCAGAAGAAAAAGTAATTAATGAACTTAAAAATATTAATAAGCCATTTATAGTAGTGTTAAATTCTATTCATCCAGATGGAATAGAAGCTAAAACATTAAAAAAAGGATTAGAGGATAAATATAATATTCCTGTAATACCTATGAATGTTGAAAAAATGAAAGAAGAAGACATTACTACTATACTAAAAGAAGCTTTGTATGAATTTCCAATTGATCATATTGAATTTAATATACCAGACTGGGTAGGAATTTTAAAAAACACTCATCCGCTAAAAGAAAAGTTTATTAATAAGATGAAGGAATCAATAGTTGATGTAGATAAATTAAGAGATGCAGAAAATATTAATTTAACTCTTGAAGATAATGATGAAATAAGTAAAGCATATATATCATCATTAGATACTGATAATAGTGAAGTTACGATTACTCTAGAAGCAAGAGAAGAATTATTTGATGAAATATTAAAAAATATAGTTGGAGAAAATATTACATCAAAGGGTGATTTATTAAAATTATTTCAAGATTTTAGTGAAGGTAGAAATGAATATGATAGTCTTAAAGGAGCATTAAAACAAGTATATCAAACTGGATATGGAATAGTACTACCAAAGGTTAGTGATATGAAATTAGATAAACCTGAGATAATTAAACAGGGTGGTAGATTTGGTATTAAATTAAAAGCAAAAGCTACAAGTATCCATATGATAAAAGTAGATGTTGAAAGTAGTTTTGAGCCAATTATTGGAAGTGAGAGTCAAAGTAAAGAATTAATAGAACATATTATGTCATATGAAAATGATCCTGAAAAAATATGGCAAAGTGAATTATTTGGTAGAAGTTTAAATGATATTGTTAGTGAAGGTATTCAAGCAAAATTATCATTACTTCCAGATAATTCAAAATATAAACTTTCTCAAACTATTACAAAAATGGTTAATAAAGGAAGTAATAATCTAATAGCAATAGTCTTATAAAAAGACTATTTTTATTTTTTAATAAAAAAGAAAAGTGTTTTTATTAATTATAGATAATTATATTATTAGGAGGTAGATATGTATAAATATTTAAAAATATTTAATAAAGGATTTGAAGAAGGAATAATACAAGCACTTGAAGATTTAAAAAATGATAGAATAAAGAATTTTAAATTAATAGATGATCTTGAAATTAAATCTAAAATGTATGATATTGGTTTTATAAAAGGATATAAAAAGTTTATTTATAAAAATAAAAATAATCTTTTATTTAATAGAAAATTATAGTATACTATTCATAGTAGAGGAAAGTGTAATATGAATAAAAAAGGTTTTACATTAATAGAATTACTATTGGTTATTGTTATAATGTCTATAGTTGGTACAAGCTCTATGATAATGTTTGGCAATATAGATGATGAAACATCAGCTCAAGACAGAGAAAATACTTATAAAAGTATTCAAAGAGGCGCTATGTTATATTTAGATTTAAATGATGATTGGTTAAAACAATTTAGGGATAAAAAAGAAATGTACATTGAGATGAGTGAATTGATGGGTAATAACTATGTATCTAGTACACTTGAAGACCCTGTTAGTAAAGATGAAATACCATCTAATTATATAGTTAAATTATATATAGCAAAAGATAGAAATGGTAATGATTATATGGATAGTTGTGTGCTTGATAAAAGTATATTAAATGATTCAACTAGTAGTAAATCTGCTTGTGTAGTTGATAGTGATGGAAAAAGTAATGATTATTGCTGTGCTGCTTGTACACCAAAATTAAATGCAACTAAAAATAAAAATGGTACAGTAAATCCAGAAGATTGTTTATTTGATTAGTGGATTTTGTTAAATTTATAATAGGTGATAATATGAAAAAAATAGTATATATAATAGTAAGTTTTATGTTTTTATTACCATGTATGGTTAATGCAGAATCATATTTAAATACAAAGGAGATTGCTAATAAATATATATTAAATACAAC
>JAQXHG010000010.1 GCA_029007115.1 bacterium
TTAAATTCCTTTGAAAGAGAAGGAAGTTTAAAAATAAATTGGAAAGCAAAAACAACTAGTATAACATTAGATAATCAAGGAGGTAGTGCAGAATCAATAGACATTGTAGCGACATATGATAGTGATATGCCAACAATAACATCATTACCAACAAGAGTAGGATATACATTTGATGGATATTATTATGGAACTAATGGAAGTGGAACAAAATATTATAATGCAGATGGAACAAGCGCAAATAAATGGAATATAGATAGTGAAAGTGCTACATTATATGCAAACTATATAGCAAATAAATATACAATAACATTTGATAAGCAATCTGGAAGTGGAGGAACACCAAGCATAGAAGCGACATATAATAGTGCAATGCCAAAAATAACACTTCCAACAAGAACAGGATATACCTTTAGTGGATATTATAGTGCTGCTAATGGAAGTGGAACAAAATATTATAATGCAGATGGAACAAGTGCAAAAACATTCAACTTAACATCAAATACAACTTTATATGCATATTGGACTGTAAATAAATATACAATTACATTTGATAAGCAATCTGGAAGTGGAGGAACATCAAGCATAACAGCCACATATAATAGTGCAATGCCAACAATAACACTTCCAATAAGAACAGGGTATATATTTGGAGGATATTATACTTCTACTAATGGAAGTGGAACAAAATATTATAATGCAGATGGAACAAGTGCAAAAACATTTAACTTAACATCAAATACAACTTTATATGCATATTGGACTGCTAATACATATACAATTACATTTGATAAAAACTATTTAACTTCTAGTATTTGGACTGATACTTTAACAACGAGTAATTGGACTTCATATAATGTTGGAATTTCAAAAACTACGGAATCACTATCTACAGCTATGGAAGGAAAATTAATGAAAATAACTATGAATAGTGTTTCAGGTATAGGAGGACCATTTTTTAACTCAAGGTTAGATCTTAGTATTGGATCAAAGTATACAGAAGAATTCTTTATAAAAGCTAGTAGAAATATTACTTTAAGTAATGTTGGTTCTGAACAAGGCGGAAATGGTAATACAATAAATGTTACGACAGATTGGCAAAGATTTAGGCATGAATTTACAGCGGCGGGAAATACTGGACAAGGATATAGAGCATTTATCTTTTATGGTCCATATAGTTCAAATGATGTAATATATATTCATTCTTTGCAAGTTATGCAAGGTTCTGAATCAATTGCATCAATCACGCTACAAGCTGGCACAACATATGGTGACTCATTACCTACCCCTTCAAGAACAAACTATACATTTAATGGATGGTTTACATCTCCATCTGGAGGAACACAAATAACATCAACTTCAGTAGTACCTGCCTCAAATACTACACTATATGCTCAGTATACATATAATGGTTCTACAAGTTCAGGCGGGTCATCAGGCGGATCATCAGGTGGATCATCAGGTGGTGGAGGTTGTACTTGCAAAGTTACTAAAGATTGTGCTTCTGCAGCAAATGCTACAGTAAGTTGTGTTTCTGGTATGTGTACATATTATAGAAATGGTTCTAATGTTGGATCAATGTGTTATTAAGAGAGGTGAAGAATGAAAAAGAAAATAACAATAATAATATTGATAATACTTGTTTTAATTGGAACAATTATTTCTTTCTTAATACTTAATAGTAAAAAAGATAAAGAAAATAAAGAAGTAGATAATAATGTTGTAACTAAGCTAACAATTGATGAGATAATAAATGGAAAAAATAAAACTTCTTGGCAGTCATATAATGCAGAATTTATAAAAGCAGATGGACAGATTAATGAGATGGAAATAGTTGGTATAAAATTAAATTTTATTGAAGAATATATAAATATTTGCATTATTTCTGATGAATCATCTTCATCTTGTGAAGATTTAAAATATAGTTATGAAAATAATACACTTACTATTGAAGATGGAATGCTTGTTCATTTTCAAGGAAATTATACAGTATCTTATGAAGATGAAATACTTAAATTATCTGGAGAATTTAATGATAATAGAAGATTTTCATATTTCTTTAAGATGATTTAATAGATATTAATTCATAAAAATAACTTTAAAACTGAAAAACTTCCTAAGGGAAGTTTTCTTATGCAAAATAAAGTAACTAAGATAATTAAAATATTATTGTAAAAAAGAATTTTCTATTATTTATTTTTATATTTAATAGATATAATTTTAGAATAGATTTAACGTAAATTAAAGTTAATAAAAAAGTATTGTTGAAATAATTATGCAAAAATGATATTATTAAAATAGGTGATAGTATGTTAAAAGGTATTAAAAGAATTTTTTTATTAATTATGTTATTAATTCCATTTATGGTAATAGCAGATGAAAACTATCAAACTTCTATTAAATATGCAAACTCTTACATAGATGCTTTTAGTGAATATCAAAATTATATATTGTTTCCTAAAAGTGGATATTATTATAATGAAACTTTAAAGACTGACATTTTTACACGAGGTGGTTTTTTAAGTAGAAAAGAATATTTAATAACAAATTATAAAAATAAATCTTATTTGTCTCCAGGAGTACAATATTGGACTTTAACACCAGGATTATCTGATAATAGTAAAAGATATGTAATTGATTTTACCGACAAAGAAATATTAACAAACTATACATCTGGTGTAAGGGTTACAGAATTTATTTTACCAAAGACAAGAGTTGAAGGGGAAGGTACAAGAAGTAATCCATGGGTATTTTCTTCAGTATACAAGGTAGTATTATCAACATCAAATTATAAAAAGGGACTAATATCTAGTCAAGTTGGTGGTAATTGTAATAATAAAGGGCAAAGTTTGGTAACATCAATATACGAGGATGAAAGTATAGATGTTCAATTATGCCCAGTTAGTGGTTATGAATATTATAGTACTGATTGTGGTAGTAATGTTTCAAAAGTAGAAGGTAAACAACATATGATTAGTGTATCGAATGTAAAAAAGAATACATCATGCAAAATAAACTTTATAGTAACAGTTTACAAAATATCATTAGATACTAATGGTGGAAGTGAAATAGATACAAAAGAATTATATTTAGCCCCAAATAGATATTGGTTTAAAGAAAAAGATGATAGAATTACTGAAACACAAATAACTAAAATAGATAAACTTCCAACAAAAACAGGATATACATTTAATGGATTTTATTTAGATAAAACATCAGAGATTAAATTAATAGATGAAGCAGGTAATTTAATATCAACATCAGGATATACAACTGATGGAACAATGTATGCAAGATATACAGCAAATAAATATCAAGTTACTCTTAATCAGCAATTAGGTACAGGAGGAACTCCAAGTGTAACTGTAACATATGATAGTGAGATGCCAACAATAACAAAATTGCCAACAAGAGAAGGATATACCTTTAGTGGATATTATACTTCTACTAATGGAAGTGGAACGAAATATTATAATGCAGATGGAACAAGTGCTAAAAAATGGAATATAGCATCAGATACAACATTATATGCATATTGGACTCCAAATAAGCTTGATATTGTATTTAATGCTAATGGTGCTACTATTAAAAATGAAGTTGAACTTGAAGGAATAAAATATTATTGGAAATTAAATACAAATGGAAATATTATGAGATCAAAGGATAAAAATACTTATACAGAATCCTTTTATTCTAAAAAATATACTGATAATATTGATTTACCAAATTATAATTATTCTAATTATATAAAATTAACAAAAACAGGATACACTGCATTATCAACAAAAGAATGGTGTACTAATACTGATGGAAGTGGAAATTGTTTTAACCAAGCAGCAATATATAGTGCAAAAGATATTTGCCCAACTATTGTTTCTGGAGATTGCAATATTAAATTATATACCAATTGGACAGCAAATAAATATACGATAACATTTGATAAGCAATTTGGAAGCGGAGGAACAACAATCATAGCAGCGACATATAATAGTGCAATGCCAACAATAACACTTCCAACAAGAACAGGATATAAATTTGCAGGATATTATACTGAAAAAGGTGGTGTAGGAACAAAATATTATAATGCAGATGGAACAAGTGCAAATAAATGGAATATAACATCAGATACAACATTATATGCATATTGGATTCCAAATAAACTTAATATTGTATTTAATGCTAATGGTGCTACTATTAAAAATGAAGTTGAACTTGACGGAACAAAATATTATTGGAAATTAAGTACAAATGGAAATATTATGAGATCAAAGGATAAAAATACTTATACAGAATCCTTTTATTCTAAAAAATATACTGATAATATTGATTTACCAAATTATAATTATTCTGATTATATAAAATTAACAAAAACAGGATACACTGCTTTATCAGGAAAAGAGTGGTGTACTAATCCTGATGGAAGTGGAAAATGTTTTAACCAAGCAGTAACATCATATAGTGCAAAAGATATTTGCCCAACTATTGTTTCTGGAGATTGTAATATTACATTATATACAAATTGGAAAAAAGATAAAATAGCTTGTGCTACAACATCAGATTTAAACGCTGTTATACAATGTAATACAACTGATAAAAGCAAAACTATTAATTATACAGGAAAATGTAGTTATGAATGTGAAAGCGCAGATAATTTTAAAATTAAGTTTTTAACTAGTGGAACACTTACTTTAAATAGCTCTCTTAATATTGATGCCTTCTTAGTAGGAGGCGGAGGCGGAGCCAGTAGTGCTGACGATGGTTGTGGTGGTGGAGGTGGATACACTAAAACAATCAAAAATCTTACTATTTCAGGAACTAATGTGATTACAGTTGGAGCAGCTGGAATAGTTAATGGAAATGGAGGTAATAGTACCGCATTTGGATATACTGCTGCTGGTGGATATGCTGGAAGAGCTAACAAAGGTGGAAATGGTGGTTCTGGTGGATCATGTCAATGTGGTATAGGTGGTTCTTATGGTAACATCGGAAAAAGCATTAATTGTGATACAGGAGGAAATATATCATCGTATTATAGTGGCAGAGGTCAAATAAGTACATCAGGACCAAATGGTGAAACTGGAAATACATGTGAATTTGGAGAAGGTACAGCTAGTGGATGTACTAGAGGAACAAATTACGCCTATTCCGGTGGTGGAGGATCTGGTATTACTCCATTTTGCTCTAATGGTGTTGGTTGTAAGAGTTATGGCGGCGGAAGTCAATGCGGAATAAATGGTAGAAATGGTAACCCATTTTTTGGATTAGATGATTGCATACCTCCTATCGAAAACACTGGTGGAGGAGGCGGTTCTTCATGGAATGGTGGTACTATAACTAAAGGTGCTACTGGAATCGTAATAATTCGTAATAAAAGATAAATAAAGACTAGAAAATAATTTTGTTTTCTAGTCTTTTTATATTATTATATGTTGAAAAACAAAAATAATATAAAGTAGTTGTAGATTATATAAACTTTTATACAAATTATTTTGATAAATAATTCTATTTAAATTTATGTAAATATTAATTTAAGAAAAAATAAGATAAAATTAATTAAAAATAAAGTATGTGAAAAATATTTTAATGGAATAAATGTCTTTTTTTAAGTCTAAAAATTGATATAATTTTAATACAAGGAAGTGGAATATGATAGAGAGTTTTGTGCCTGATATTTATCAAAAAAGTATTTATTATATCAATTATGATAAACTTAGATATGAAAAAGTTAAAATTAAAAATGAAAAATTAAAAATATTATATAACGAATGCTTTGATATTGATGAACCTACTGATATATTAATTAATGGTCTTAGTTTTATTAGAGTTACAAAAGTGGGAAATATAAAAGTATATGCACTTGATAATAGATTAATAAGCAAAAGAAAGAGTATGATTTAAATGAACAAGATTAGTGTAATGAATGAAAACTTATCAAACAAAATAGCTGTTGGTGTATATAGAATGGAATATATCAAAAATAACAAATTTAGTGAATTAGAAAAAATATCAGAAACAAAACTTGAAGATTATAAAGAAAAAGATTTTAGTACATTGTGTAATGAATAGATAGTGTAACACACTATCTTTTTATATATATTAAAGCTTTCCTTAAAAAAATTGCATTTAGTTGCAATTATTAGTATAATATTTATAGAGGTGTGATATGATTGGAATTTATGATTATACAGTACTATTAACATATATTGGTTTTGCATCGGGGATAATAGGAATAATAAATGCTTTTAATGGAAATATATTTTATGCAATTGTTTGTTTAATGTTTTCTGGATTATGTGATATGTTTGATGGTAGGGTTGCTAGAACTAAAAAGAAAAGAACAATAGAAGAAAGACATTTTGGTGTTCAACTTGATAGTTTATCAGATGTAGTTTGTTTTGGTGTATTACCATCTGTTATAGGTTATTCACTAGGAATAAATAATCCTTTTTCACTAGTCTTAATTGTTTTTTTTCCTCTTTCTGCACTAATTAGATTAGCATGGTTTAATGTACTTGAAATTACTAGAAATAGTTCTACTCCCGTAAAAGAATACACAGGTTTACCTGTAACATCTTCAGCACTAATATTTCCATTTATATATATATTTAAAAAGATATTAAAGAGTAATTTTATTTATTTATATGCAATAGTTTTATTAATTGTAGGAATATTATTTATAAGTAAAATTAAAATTAAAAAACCAAGTTTTAAAGTTATGATTGGTTTTATAGTTATAGGTATAATTGAATTAATATTTATATTGGTGCGTTAGTATGAAATATATATCAAGACAAAGAAATAGTGATGTAGATATAGTTTCAAAGAGTCCATGGACTCTTGATTTTTTGTATTCCAATGTCATAACTAGAATATTATTAAAACCATTTATAACAAAACCATTTTCTAATTTAGTAGCGTTATATATGAATAGTGGTCTTTCTAAACATAGAATAAAAAAATTTATAGATAAAAATGATATTAACATTTATGAATATGATGATAAAAATTACACATCATATAATGATTTTTTTACAAGAAAAGTTATAAGTACTAAAAGACCAATTAATGCGAGAAGTGATATTTTAATTAGTCCTTGTGATAGTAAATTATTAGCATATAAAATTACAGATGATTTATGTCTAAATATTAAAAATTCTTATTATAGTATTAATACGATAATAGATAATGATATAATTGATGAATATAGAGATGGGCTTGCCTTGGTATTTAGATTATCTACTGATAATTATCATAGATATTGTTATATTGATAATGGAAGTAAAGGGAAAAATAATCATATTAATGGGGTTTATCATACAGTACAACCAATATCACTAAAACATTATAATTTTTATAAAACAAATTCTAGAGAATGGACTATTTTAAATACTAGTAATTTTGGTAAAGTAATACAAATTGAAATAGGTGCTTTATGTATTGGAAGAATTAAAAATAATCATGAAACATATATATTTAAAAAAGGTGAAGAAAAAGGTTATTTTGAGTTTGGTGGTTCTACAATTGTATTATTATTTAAGAAAAATACTATAAAATTAGATGATGATATAGTTAATAATTCACAAGAAAATATAGAAACAATTGTTAAGTATGGACAAAGAATAGGCAAGGCTAAATTGCTTACTAGAATAATTAATAAAATAATAAAATAAAAGATATCATGACTGATATCTTTTATTTAAATTCATCTTCTCTTTCTTTAAAAAAATTATAATATAATTTAACATTAGAAAGTTCATTCCATTTTTTTACTTCAACTTTTTGTGAATCTAAATCATATATTTTAGCATAATTTAAATTAAGTAAAAAAGGAGAATGAGTAGAAATTATAAATTGACAATTATAGAATCTTGCAGAGTCTTCTATAAATTTTTTTAGTTTAATTTGATTTTCAGCAGATAAACTATTTTCTGGCTCATCTAATATATAAATACTATTTTCTTGAATTTCTTTTTCCCAGAATAATAATGCACTCTCTCCATTAGATTGTTCTATTATATTGTTATTTCCAAGTCTATCACGAACAAATTTTGATAATGTTTTATGTTTAGAGTCATAACTATCTCTTATTTGTTCATAATCATTAAAATTAGCACTTTTACCATTAAATTTAATTTCGTTATATTCTTTACTTAGTTTTTCTTTTCTTCTGTTAATATTAGAATTTATTGATCTAATATCTAGTAAATAATCAAATACATCATCACTAGTAATTATTTTTATTTCTTCTGGCTCTTCATAAGACATTTCATATTTACACATATTAACATATGAATTAAATATAGCTCCTTTTTCTAATTTCGATTTTCTTAGTGAATTTAGTTTTTCAGCAATAATATTAAGTAAAGTAGATTTACCAGATCCATTTCCTCCATAGAATATTGTTATATTATCAAATATAATTTTATTAAAATTTTTAATTGAAAATATCCCAACAGGATAATAACTATTAAATATTCGTCTTTTTTCTATATCAAATACTAATGAATGTTCATTATCTTCATTAAGTAATGTAAATTCTTTTAAATAAATCATTAGTTATCACCTTTAGAATATTATACTATATATAATCAATTTTATAAATAAAATTTCTTGATTTAAATTTATATTAATGATATTATTACTTATAGTATAGAGGGAGCGTATTATGGGACAAGTACAAAGAACTAGAAAAGATATAGTAAAAATGTTATTAAAAAATAAAGAATTAGAAAATGCTGATGAAGAGCAATTAATGGAAATATTATTTAATGAACCAATCGCAATAGATGTAGATAAATATGTATCAGATAATGAAACTTGGAAAGATAGACTTGCTGATAAATTAACAGAAATATGTGGTAGTTGGGGATTTATTATATGGTTTATTATATTAATATCAGTATGGATGGGTGTAAATATAATATTATTAAAAATGGATTATGAAGCGTTTGATCCATATCCATTTATTCTACTTAATTTAGCATTATCTACAATATCTGCTCTACAAGCGCCAGTAATTATGATGAGTCAAAATAGAGCTGCTAAAAAAGATACATTAAGAGGTAAAAATGATTATAAGACTGATTTAAAAAGTGAATTAATACTTGAAGAGCTACATGATGAGATTAGAAAAGTAATATCTAATCAAAATAAAATAATTAGAATGTTAAATCAAGACGATGATAAATAAATTAAATTAAAAAAAGAATAATTGTTTTAATTATTCTTTTTTTATGCTATTATAATAGCCAAATAAAAGAGGGATTTATGTATAATATAAAATATGATTTATATGATGATATAATTAAATTAATTATTAGCGGAAAAAGTTTAGATGAAATAGTTAATATTTTATCATTTGATATAGGATTTATTAAGAACACTATAAGGAGATTAAAATCTAATATAATCAATGAATCAAAAGAAGAGTTATTTTTTATAGTGCCTCAAATAAATAAGTTATTTAATAGTGATATTTCATATTTTATAGATTATAAACTACTTAAATTAATTAATAACACTGATGAATATATTATGGAAGTTTTGAAACTAAATTCTAAAGCATATTTAGTAGCGCTTAAATCTCTTTATTTTAGTGTTTATATATATGGCAGTGATGATGAAAGAAATTATCTTGCTATAATTAAAGATAAAATAAATAAACTTAAGTATATTGATGATAGTAGTAGAGAAGTAAAAAACTTAATTGTTAATCATGACAAATGTATTGTTTTATCTAATGATATTTTACATACTTTAGATAGTGAATTTGGAAATTTATATAATTTTAATAAAAGAAAATTTATAGTAATATCTGATACTCATTTTGGAAGTTTATTTGAAAATATAGGTTATTTAGATAGTGTATATGAGTATGCTAGTAAGAATAATATAGATTGTATAATTCATACTGGTGATTTAATAGAAGGCTCTTATTCAAATTATTCTAGATGTAAGAGTGAATATAAAAATTATATGGCACAAGTAGAGCATGTTCTTAATGATTATTGTTATGATAAAAAAATAAATAATTATATATTGCTTGGTAATCATGATTTATACTCATTTATAGACCATGGAGTAGATATAAGTGAGCTGTTATGCAATAGATGTGATTTTATAGTACTAGGATATAAAGAGGCATATTTAAGTTTATTTGATGATTACATAACTCTAAAGCATGATGTTTCTAAAATTAAAAATTCTCCAAAAAACCACTCAACAATGCTAAATTTCTCAGGACATTCTCATCAATATAGATGTACATATGATAGAAATAATATATATGTAAAAGTACCAACTTTATCTGATGTGTATAATAATAGAACATATGTAATTAATAAAGGTTTTATAGTTGTTGATATGGATGAAGATAATATTTATATTGATTATATTGATACTTTCGGTAAATCTTTAAAATTAGAAAGAAGATTAAAATAAAACTTGAATATTAAAAATTCAAGTTTTATTTTGCATTTAATATCATTGGAATAATAATTGGTCTTCTTCCAGTTAACTCAATAACATAAGAATTAATTTCTAATATTATTCTATTTTTTAAATCTGTTAAACTAAAATTATCTTTTTGTAATTCATTTAATGCAATTATATTAGTTTTAGTTTGTATCTTTTTTATTAAATCTTGATTATCATTTACAACTACAAATCCACGAGTAGTAATATTTGGCTCAATTAACATTTTTTTATTTTTTATATCAATATTTAGTATAACAATAAGTACACCATCAGTTGACATCATTTTTCTATCTTTAATAATAGAAATACCTGTTTCTCCAATTCTACTTCCATCTACATAAATATCATTAATTAATATACTTCCTTTTCTATATACTTCATTGTCTTTCATAGCAAGTATATCACCATTTTTATTAATAAAAGTGTTTTCTTCTTTTATATCACATAGTTGCGCTAATTCTGCATGGGATGATAGCATTCTAAATTCACCATGCATAGGCATAAAATATTTAGGACGAATTAATCTTAATAATAGTTTTAGTTCTTCTCTTCTTGCATGACCACTTGTATGAACATTTAAGTCACTAGCATTTGTATATACCTTAGCTCCTTTTAAGTATAATTTATTTATAGTTCTATTTATTGACATTGAATTTCCAGGTATAGGTGATGATGAAAATATAACTGTATCATCTGGCATAAGTGTTATATTCTTATCAGTTCCATTAGCTATTCTAGATAAAGCAGCTAATGGTTCTCCTTGACTACCAGTACAAAGTAAACATACTTTAGAAGGATCCATTTTATTAGCTTCATCACTTGTTATAAATATATCTTTATCTTTAATATATCCACATTGAATTGCAATTTCAATATTATTATTCATACTTCTTCCAAAAGTAACTATTTTTCTATTGTTTTCTTTGCAAGTTTCAACTATATGAGTAAGTCTATAAATATTACTTGCAAAAGTTGCTAATATTATTCTTGATTTTGTATTTTCTGCAAATATTTCAGATAATGCTTCATCAACAACGCTTTCACTATTTGAAAATCCTGGTAATAGTGCATTAGTAGAATCACTTAATAATAGTGTTACACCTTCATTACCTAAAGCAGCCATTTTACCCATATTTGCAACTGGACCAATTGGTGTAAAATCAAATTTAAAATCTCCAGTTTCAACAATAGTACCATTTACTGTTTTAATAGCAAGTCCAAAAGAATCTGGAATAGAGTGAGTAGTTGTAAAAAATTCAATATTAAAATGTTTAGTTTTAATATGTAAATCTTCATTTATTATAACAGTTTTAGGTAATGGTATATTTCTTTCTTCTAATTTATTTTTTATTAATTTACTTGCAACATTAGGTGTATATAAAACAGGTATATTAATATTTTGTAATAAAAAGGGTATACCACCAATATGATCTTCATGACCATGCGTTATTATTAAACCTTTTATTTTTTCTTGTCTATCTTTTAGTATACTATAATCAGCAAGAACATAATCAATACCCATTAAATCATCTTCTGGAAACATAACTCCACAATCTATAATAAATATTTCATCTTCATGCTGTATCATATACATATTTTTACCAACTTCACCTAAGCCACCTAAAGCACAGATTAAAGTCTCTCCGTTTTTACTATTCATATATATTCATTCCCTTTCAAAAAAGTAAAATTTGTAAATAAATTATATCAAAAAAAATCATATTTGTCAAAACTACTTATATAATGTATAATATTTTTAGAAAGAAGTTGAAAAAATGAGTACTCTTACATATTATAACAATAATGCATATGAATATTTTGATACAACTAAAATGATTAGTTTAGATAATTTATATTCTATATTTTTAAATTATATAACTACTAAGGGTAAGATATTAGATTTTGGATGTGGTAGTGGAAGAGACTCAAAGTATTTTAAAGATAAAGGTTATGATGTATATTTACTTGATGGTTCTATTAATCTTGCAAATATTGTAGAAACTGAATTAGGACTAAAAGTAAAAGTTCAAGATTTTAATGATTTTGATGAAAAAGATAAATATGATGGTGTATGGGCGTGTGCTAGTTTACTTCATGTTAAAAAAGAAAATATAAGTAATATCATATTAAAAATAAAAAATAGTATTCATGATGATGGTATAATTTATATAAGTATGAAAGATGGTGTAGGTGAAGAAATAGATAATTTTGGAAGATATTATAATTATGTAAACGAAAAAGAATTTGAAGAACTATTAAAGCCATTGCATTTAAAAGTAGATAAATATATTAAGACAAATCAGAGAAAAG
The DNA here is from genome assembly GCA_029007115.1 of bacterium. Classification (GTDB taxonomy): domain Bacteria; phylum Bacillota_I; class Bacilli_A; order RF39; family UBA660; genus CAG-1000. The sequence goes on from JAQXHG010000010.1 coordinate 12,784, forward strand.
ATGATAGTAAAAATATAATATGGCACAACTTCTTTATAAAAAAAATACTTTAGTGAAAGGATGATGAAGATGGGATTTTTTAGTAAAATTAAAAATATTTTTAATAAACAAGAAGAGTTAAAAGAAACTCTTGATAATAATATAGAAAAAGAGGAAGTAGCTGAAACAGAAAAATATGTAGAGGGACTTAGTAAATCAAGAGATAATTTTGTAAACAAATTATCTATTCTTGGTATTAAATATACTAAAATAAGTGATGATTTTTATGATGAATTAGAAGAAATATTAATTAGTGCTGATATTGGTGTTAATACTGTTATGGATTTTGTTGATAGATTAAAAAAACGTGTCAAGAGTGAAAATATTGAAGATTTTGAATATTTAAAAGAAGTAATAGTTGATGAACTTTTTATGATTTATGTAGGAGATGATATATTATCATCTAAATTAAATATTAAGGAAGATGAGTTAAATGTAATATTATTTGTTGGTGTTAATGGTGTTGGTAAAACTACTAGTATTGCAAAAATAGCAAATAAGTTTAAAAAAGAAAATAAAAAGATTATGTTAATCGCTGGAGATACTTTTAGAGCAGGTGCCGTAAATCAATTAAAAGAATGGGCTGATAAAATAGGAGTAACTTTTTTTGGTGATGATAGAACAGATCCATCTGCTGTTATTTATGATGGTCTTAATAGAGCAAAAAGTGAAAATTATGATTTAGTACTTATAGATACAGCAGGTAGACTTCAAAATAAATCTAATCTTATGAAAGAATTAGATAAAATGAATAGAGTAATTGGCGATATAGTACCAAACAATCCAGTTGAAACGTTACTTGTAATTGATGCAACTACTGGTCAAAATGGTATTAGTCAGGCAAAAAGTTTTAAAGAAATCACTAATGTTACAGGAATCGTACTTACCAAGTTAGACGGAAGTGCTAAAGGTGGAATAGTACTAGCAATCAAAGAACTTGTTGATATCCCGGTAAAATTTGTCGGTCTTGGTGAAAAAGAGACAGATATGATACCATTTGATATAGAGAAATATATATATGGTTTATTTAAGGAGTTTTAATGAAAGAAAGAGAATATATAGAGAATTTATACGAAGTGTATAAAGAGTTATTAACTGATAGAGAAAGAGATTATTTTGAAAATTATTATTTTGAAGATTATAATTTACAAGAAATAGCTGACAATAATGAAGTTAGTAAGTCATATGTAGGTAAGTTTATAAATGCAATTGAAGAAAAACTTATTCATTATGAAGAAGTGTTAAAATTATATGAGAAGACATCTAAAATAAGAAATATCGTAAAATATATAGATGATATAGAGACAAGAATAAAAATAGAAGAAATTCTAGATAAATAAGAAAATATATAGTATAATTATGTTGAATATGGGGTGAAATATATGAAGTGGGGACTTAGAGTAGAATTACTTTTTATATTAATATTTATTATTTGTTTATTAATATCGACAATTGGATTTAATAAACTTGGTATTTTAGGTGAAGAGGGAGCATTTGATGGTAATCAAAATAGACATTCTTATAATGAATTAGAATTAATTGTTTCATCTGGAGCATTAAAGTATTATGAAGATAGATATCAAGGAAGTATTGATACTATGACTATAAAGACAAGTTTACTTATATCAAATGGGTATATTTCAAATTTATATGATGAAAAAGGTAGGAAATGTAGTGGATATGCTAAAATTGTTAATAATAGTACAAGTGTTGCATATATAAAGTGTCCAACTTATAAGACAAATGGGTATGATAGTAAGTATGAATAAAAAAATATTTGTTCTTTGGGGATTTATAGTAGTAGGAATATTGCTTAGTGTTCTTTTAATTGGAATTAATGAAAAAGATTTAAATTATATGAAATTTGAGTATACATTAAAATTGGCAGGAAAAGCATATATTAAAGATAATAATATAAAGACTAAAATAAATGAATCATATGTTATATTTAATAAAGATCTAAAAAATAAAAACTATGTTAATAATGAAGATTTAGATAAATATTGTATAAATAAAGTAACTTATTATAATGGAATACTTTTTGATAAATATACTATATCAAGAGAATGTGAAAATGATAAAGAATAATGTTTTAATTATTATTCTTTTTTAGTATAATATAATTAGAGAGGAGTGTATGTATGATTATAGTTTTATTAGTTATTGTAATACTTATATTAATTAAAAGTATTGTACAAATTGATGAGTTTGAAAGGGGTATTAAGTTTACACAGGGTAAATTTAGTGAAATAATGGAACCTGGTTGGAAAATTGTTTTACCTATAATTCAATCTTATAAAAAAGTAGATATTAGAACAAAAGCAGTAGATGTACCAGAACAAGATGCGATTACTAAAGATAATGTATCAGTAAGAATAAATGCTGTTATTTATTACAAGATATTTGATGCTAGTAAAGCAATCTTATCAGTTGAAAACTTCTATTATGCTGTAAGTCAACTTGCTCAAACTACAATGAGAAATGCCGTTGGTTCAGTTTCTTTAGATGAATTACTTGCAGAGAGAGAAAAACTATCAGAGTCAATTTGTAAAATTATTGATACTGCTACAGATCCTTGGGGAATTAAAGTTGAAAATGTGGAATTAAAAGACATTCAATTACCAGAGGATATGAAGAGAGTAATTGCTAAAGTAGCAGAGGCTGAAAGAGAAAAATTAGCAGTTATTACTAAAGCTCAAGGTGAAGTTGAAGCATCTAGAAATTTAGCTGAAGCAGCAAAAACTATGGCTAGTACACCAGGAGCATTACATTTAAGAACATTATCTACTATTAATGATGTAAGTAGTGATCAATCAAATACTTTAATATTCTGTATCCCAATTGAAATGCTTGAATCTTTTAAAGCGGGAAATGGGAAAATAGCAACTAAAGTAATTGAAAATGTTAAAAATAATACTAATAAGTAATTTAAAAACAGTAAATTTTACTGTTTTTTTTACAGGATAAAAACTACAAAAGTAAATACAATTATAATATATTAACTTTTATTTTTCTTTTGATAAAAATATGATAAAATATAATAAAAGAAAGAAGGAAATAATATGCAAAAAGTCGAACCAAGAACATTACCTGGGTTTATGGAATTATATCCACATGAACAAGTTGAATTTGATAGAATTAAAAATATCATAATTGATACATATAAACAATACGGTTTTTATCCACTTGATACTCCAGTAATAGAACATTCAGATGTATTACTTGCTAAAGCTGGTGGAGAAACAGAAAAACAAATATATAGGTTTAATAAAGCAGATAATGATTTATCGTTAAGATTTGATTTAACTGTACCACTTGCTAAATATGTTGCTAAAAGATATAACGAGCTTGCATTTCCATTTAAAAGATATCAAGTTGGAAAAGTATTTAGAGGTGAAAGACCACAAAAAGGAAGATTTAGAGAATTTTATCAATGCGATATAGATGTTATTGGTGATGATGAGTTATCTATAAAATATGATTGTGAAGTTTTAAATATAATTTACGATATATTTAGAAAACTTAATATAGGTGATTTTATTATTCAAATAAATAATAGAAAGATATTATCTGGATTCTTTAGTAGTTTGAATTTAGAAGATAAAGTGACAGAAATATTAAGATTAATAGATAAAATTGATAAAATTGGAGTATCAGAAGTAAAAAATGAATTAAAGAATCTTAATATATTAGATAATCAAATTAATAAAATAATAGAATTTATCAATATAAGTGGTTCTAATCAAGAAAAGATAGATAAACTAAAGTCATTAAATATTGATAATGATAAGTTTAATAAAGGTATTGAAGAACTGGAAAATGTCATTAATGATTTAAGAGCAAGAAGGGTATCTAGTGAAAATTACCAAATTACTTTAACAATCGCAAGAGGTCTTGATTATTATACAGGTAGTGTATTTGAAACTAAATTAAAAGATTATCCTAATATTGGAAGTGTTTGTTCTGGTGGTAGATATGAAAATTTAGCAGAATATTATACTGATAAAAAATTACCTGGTGTTGGTATGTCAATTGGATTGACTAGATTATTTTATCAATTAGTTGAAGCAAATATAATTAAAACTGATAAATGTAGTTCATCAGAAATTATGATTCTACCAATGTGTAATAATTATGAATATATATATGAAATACAAGATATGTTACTAAATATGGGAATTAGCGTTAATATTTGTTATCTTGAAAAAGGCTTAAAGCAAAAAATGAAATATGCTAATAAATTATTAACTAAATATGTTTTAATAATTGGTGATGATGAAATAGAAAAAGATACTGTAATACTTAAAAATATGTATGAAGGAATTCAATTTGAAATACCAAGAAGTGACTTAAATAATGTTAAAGAAGTTTATTTACAAGAATAACTATTAAATTATTAATTAAAATATTTGTTGTTATAATTTATTTATATACTATTATAATTGACAAATACTATCTATAACAAGTATAATAAACAATGTAAATCGTTGAAGTGGAGAAGTAATATATAGATATTTTAAAGAGAGTTAGTGTTTGGTGTAAACTAATAAATTATATATATGAATAACACCATTGAGTAGAATATTGAAAAAGAGTAAATATTCTCGGTTAATAGCCGTTATAAAAAGTAAGATAATAATAGGATGGTACCGTGCATTAGCACTCCTTATACCATTCTTTTTTTATTTTTATTAAAAGGAGGAATAGGAAATGGATGTAAAAGATTTATTTAAAGAAATTAAAAAATTTGAAGGTAAAGATGTAACTTTAGAAGGATGGGTTCGTAATAATAGAAATCAGTCTAATTTTGGTTTTATTGATTTTAATGATGGAACTTATTTTCAAAGTTTACAATTGGTATATGATAAAGAGTTATCAGATTTTGATACAATTAGTAAGATTCATATTGGTAGTGCAATAAGAGTAAAAGGAAAAATAATTAAATCACAAGGTAGTGGTCAAACTCATGAACTTAAAGTATCTTTTATTGAGTTGTTAGGTGATTGTCCTGAAGATTATCCAATTCAACCCAAAAGACATACAAGAGAGTTTTTAAGAGAGGTTGCCTATTTAAGACCAAGAACTAATCTTTTTAATGCAGTGTTTAGAGTTCGTAGTGTAGCAGCTCAAGCAATACATGAATATTTTCAAAGCAATAACTATATATATTTTCATAGTCCAATAATTACAGCTGCAGATTGTGAAGGTAGTGGACAAATGTTTAATGTTACTACTTTTGATATGAATAATTTACCGCTAACAGAAGATAAAAAGGTTGATTATAAAAAAGATTTATTTGGTAAACAAGCATATATTACTGGTTCTGGTCAACTTCATGGTGAAACATATGCAATGGCATATAAGAAAATTTATACATTTGGACCAACTATGAGAACAGAAAAATCTAATACTAAAACACATGCTAATGAATTTTGGATGATTGAACCAGAAGTTGCATTTTGTGATCTTGAAGGGATTATGGATATTGAAGAAGAAATGCTTAAATATATAGTTAAATATGTTATGGATAAATGTCCTTTAGAAATAGATTTTTTTGATAAATTTGTTGAAAAAGGATTAAAAGAAAAATTAAATAAAGTAATTACATCATCTTTTGTTAGAATTACTCATAAAGAAGCAATTACATTATTAAAAGAGGCAAAAGTTGATTTCGAGTTTACTCCTGAATATGGACAAGATATAGCTAAAGAGCATGAAAAATATATTACCGAATACTATAATGGTCCAGTATTTATAACTAACTGGCCAAAGGATATAAAAGCATTTTATATGAAACTTAATGATGATAATGAAACAGTAGCGGCAGTAGATTTAGAAGTACCAGGTTCTGGAGAACTTATGGGTGGAAGTCAAAGAGAAGATGATTATGATAAGTTAGTTAAGAGAATGAAAGAAATGGGAATTCCTGAAGATAATTTAAAATGGTATACTAACCTTAGAAGATTTGGAGGATGTTATCATTCAGGATTTGGTCTTGGTTTTGAAAGATTAATAATGTATTTAACTGGAATAGAAAATATAAGAGATGTAATACCATACCCAAGAACACCAAATAATTGTGATTATTAATAATAATAATTTCCAAAGGAGGATATATGAATTTTACTGATGAAATGATTGATAAATATGCAAGTGATTTATTAATTGGACTTACTGAAGAAGAAAGAAAAATGATAAAGGAAGAATTTTCATCTATTGAAAAAAATATGGATTTAATAAATGAAATTCCTGATATTAAAGATATAGAACCACTTAGTTTCCCTTATGAAATTCAAGTTGATGCTTTAAGAAGTGATGATGAAGAATATGGTGAAATACCAATAGACATGTTACTTCAAAATTGTGATAGAACAGAAGGAAGAGAAATAGAAATTCCAAAGGTGGTGGGATAATGTTAGAAAAAAATATAAAAGATTTGCATGAATGTTTAAAAAATGGAGAAATTACTAGTGAAGAATTAGTTAAATTATCTTTAAAGAAATGTCATGAAGTACAAGAAAAATGTAATTCATTTGTCACTATTATTGATGATGCAAAAGCAAATGAAATTAATGATAATTTATTATCAGGTATTCCATACGGCATTAAAGATAATTTTTCTACTTCAGGTATTTTAACTACTGCTAGTAGTAACACTCTTAAAGATTATATTCCATTTTATGATGCAACTTGTGTTAAAAAATTAAAGGATGCAGGATGTGTTGGTGTAGTTAAAACAGCACTTGATGAGTTTGGTATGGGTGGTAGTGGTATTACTTGCCATACTGGGCCTGTAAAAAATCCTTGGGATATTACTAGGATTGCTGGTGGAAGTAGTGCAGGAAGTGCTGCTAGTGTTGCTAGTGGATGTTATCCATTTGCGCTTGGTAGTGATACAGGTGATTCAATTAGAAAACCAGCAGGTTATTGTGGAATAGTAGGATATAAACCTACATATGGAATGATATCTAGATATGGATTATTACCTTATGCCTCATCTTTAGATACAGTTGGTGTACTTACAAGAAGTGTTGAAGATGCAGCAATTGTAGTTGATGCTATGAAAGGAAAAGATGAAAATGATATGACTTCTTTTGATAGTAGTAATATTAATCTAGAATCTAATTTAACAAATAGTGTTAAAGGTAATAAACTATTTTATATTAAAGAACTTGTTGATATTGAAAATTATAATAGTGTAAGTGAAGAGTTTAAAAAACATTTAGAAAATTATCATGAAACACTAAAATTATGTGAAAAGTTAGGCATGAGTATTACTCCTATAAGTATAGATAAAAAATTATTAAATGCTCTACCAGTAATATATGATGTAATTTCATATGCAGAAGCAACTAGTAATATGTCTAACTTAACAGGTATTAGTTTTGGACCAAGAGGAGAGGGAAAAGATTATATTAGTATTATTAAAGATCATAGGACTAAAGGATTTTCATCATTAATTAAAAGAAGATTTGTAATTGGATCATATGTATTACAAAGCGAAAATCAAGAAAAATACTTTTTAAATGCTAAGAGAGTAAGAAGAATGATTGTTAATAAAATGAATGAATTATTTAGTGAATATGATGCGATGATTATGCCTGTTGGTTGTGGTATTGCAAAATATTTAGATTCATCTTTAAATGAAACTAATAATGAGACAAAAGTATTAGAAGAAGCATTACAAATAGCTAATCATGGAGGTTATCCATCTATTACTATTCCTAATGGATTTATAAATAATTTACCTGTTGGTATAAATATTACTTGCAAAGTTTATGACGATGAAAAAGTATTAAATATTGCATATGCTCTTGAAAATAAAATGAATTATAAAAATCAAATAGCAAAAGAGGTGAAATAATGGAATATAAAGCAGTTATAGGATTAGAATTTCACTGTGAAATGAAAAGTCATACTAAAGTGTTTTCAAGTTCATTAAATGGATATTCTAAAGTTTCAAATTCAAATGTGGCTCCTTTAGATATGGCTTTTCCTGGAACATTACCATCGTTAAATATGGATTGTGTGAAAAAAGCATTAATGATGAGTATAATTCTTGGATGTACTCAGCCAGAGTATATGGAATTTGATAGAAAAAATTATTACTATCCTGATTTACCAAAAGGTTATCAAATAACACAATTTTTTAATCCAGTTGGTGTAAATGGCAAAGTGACTATTGATGTAAATGGTATATCAAAAGAAGTATTAATTCATGATATACATTTAGAAGAAGATACTGCTTCTCTTGATCACTATTATGATACATCAAATATTGATTATAATAGAGCAGGTGTTCCTTTATTAGAACTTGTAACAGAACCATGTTTAAATTCTGCTGATGAAGCTCTAGCATTTTTAGAACATGTTAAAAGTATTTATGAATATACTGATATTTCAGAGTGCGATACTAAAAAAGGACAAATAAGAGCTGATGTTAATGTCTCTATAATGGATAAAGATTCAAATGAGTTAGGAACTAAAGTTGAAGTTAAAAATGTTAATAGTTTTGATGCAATTAGAAAGACTATCGAATATGAAATTAAAAGACAAAGTGAATTAAAGAGTCAAGGAAGATATGATGAAGTAGTACAAGAAACTAGAAGATGGGATGATGAGAGTGGTACTACTGTTCATATGAGAAGTAAAGCAGATGCAATTGATTATAAATATTTTACTGAACCAAATATACCAAGATTTAGAATAACAGAAGAATTAATCGAAGAAGTTAAATCTAATATACCAGAATTATCATACCAAAGAAAAGAAAAGTATATAAATACATATAATTTATCTGAGTATGATGCTAAGGTTCTTGTTAAAGATAAAAAAGTATCTGATTATTTTGAAGAATGTATAAATCTTGGAAGTGATGCAAAGAGTGCTTGTAATTGGATAACAACAAAGCTTCTAGGTGAGATAAATAAGTCAGAAGAAGTAACAATAGATAATATATATATTAGACCTAATATGATTAGTGAATTAATTAAATTAATTGATGATAAAAAAATAACTAATAATCAAGGCAAAGAAGTATTTACAAAAATGTTAGAAGAAAAAAGTACTCCTAGTGAAATAGTTAAGAAATATAATATGGAAATTATTGAAGATGATAGTTTAATAAATAATTTAGTTGATGAAGTAATTAATGAAAATGAAAAGGCAATTGAGGATTATCATAATGGTAGAACTAATATGCTTGATTATTTAGTAGGTCAAGTAATGAAAAAATCAAAAGGAAAAGCTAATCCGGTTGTTGCTAAAACAAAATTATTAGAAAAAATAAAATAAGAATAATTGATTCATTTATTCTTTTTTTATTTTACTTGAATATAATTTAGTAAAAGTTATTGAAAAAGAATACTAATAATGATATCATAATTACAATAAGGAGGTTGTTTATGGATACAATATTAGATTTTTTAGCTAATTATTATATGTGGTTTGGAATTGTTAGCATAGCTTTATTATTTGCTCTTTTTGGAATGATTTCAAATGGAAAAAAGAAAAAAAGCACTGTTGAAGTTGTCGATTCACAACCAATATCTATTGATAAAACTATTGATGAAAAAAATGAGATAAAAAATGATAATCCAACACTTGTTATAGAAGAGTCTAAACAAACACAGTCTGCATTTGAACCATCTTTAGAAGAATTTACTTCTAATGTAACTGATGTTAAAGTTGTTGGTATGGAAACACCTGTTGAAAGTGAAGAACAATCAAACATGTTGGTATTAGATGATACTAAAGCTGAAATGGGTAATAATATATCTAATTCAAATGAAAGTGTGTTCCAAAATGAAGAAAAAGTAAATGAGCCTCAAATGCTAGTACTTGATGATAATAAGCCTGAATTAGGTACACAGTCTCAAAATAATAATGTAGAAACTGTAAATACACCTATTTTAAATGATAATTCACTTGCGCAAACAACTGAGCCTCAAATGCTAGTGCTTGATGATAATAAGCCTGAGTTAGGTACACAGCCTCAAAATAATAGTGTAGAAGCTGTAAACACACCTGTTTTAAATGATAATTCACTTGCGCAAACAACTGAACCTCAAATGCTGGTACTTGATGATAATACACCAAATACTGGTATTGAAAAATAACAAAGACAATTGATATTTAAGACATAAATGATATTTATATCAAAAATATGTCTTTTTGTATGTAAAATTAAATCATACAATTGACTATATAAAATACAAAATGATAATATTTAATAGAGGGTGAAAAATATGTATGGACAAAATAATAAAATAGATTTTACAAATTTAGCAAATAGAAAAAGTAAAGATATTTATTATATATTAATAGTAATTATAACTATAATTATTAGTTCAATAGTTATTTTATTTTTATTAGGTGTATTTGATAAAAAAGAAAATAATAATGATAAAATTCCACCTTCAAATGATAAAGTTTCAACTCCGAGTGATAATGAAGAAAATAATAGTGTATCAACGCCAAGTGATACTGAAGAAAATAATAATGAAAATGTCTCAAGTGAAGAATTAAGCAGTTTAGAAAAAGCAAAAGCAAGTACATTCTTAGCTAATGTCCAAATATTATATAAAAGTGCTCAAATTAATTTTGTTAGTCAATCACAACAAGGAAATGTAATTTCTGAAGTTAGTCCTAGAATGAATAGTGTTGAGACTACATTAAATTATTGTGTAAAATTAGATACAAGTGGTAAGATTATCAAATTACAGGCAGAGGATAGTATGTTTAATATTGAGTTAAATCAAATAAATAGTTTATCTGAAATTAAAATAGAAGATGTTAAAAAAGGAAAATTATCTTCAAATGATTGTAATTAATCAAAATAAGAGTAAAAATTAAGTATTTTACTCTTTTTTATGCTATAATTTATTTGAATAGAGAGGTTAATTATGAATGAACAAAATAATTTAAATATTAAAAGTGATACTAGTAATAATGAAGTTGCTAATAATAAAGATATAGTAATTCAAGGTGATTCTTCTACTCAAATTAAAAATTCAAATCAGGAAGATAATAATATTGACCAAATGGGACAAAAGATTGAACAAACATTTACTACACCACCATGTGCAAGTGATGAAAAAGAAGTTATAAGTACAGTGAAGCAGAAAAAGAAAACTAATATATTACCAACTCTTTTGATTATTATTGTTTTATTATTAGGTGTTTCTTATATGGATAAAATAATATCTTTTTTTGATAAAAATGATAATAATCCAATTGTTAGTGCACCAACTAACAATGAAGAAAACTATAATTTGGTTGATGGCTTTATAGTTATAAATGATAATAGTGCTTATATGAAAGTAAAAAAAATTAAATTTTATAATTTTATAAAATCTAAAAATGAACAAATGCTAACTTTAAATTATATATCTGATACTAATTATAAAATAACTTCGGATTTAGAAATATATATAGAACTTTATAATTCAGAAAAAGAAATTTTATATAAAGAGATATTTGATACTAATGATGTTTTAATAGATGCCGTAAAAACGTATTCAATATTGTTAGATGATGACATTTATAATAATATCAAGTATGCTAAAGTAAGAATGATTTCTAAAGAAGAACTATCTAGTACTCAAAAAGTAGTATGTAGAATAAAAGAGGCTGGTCAAGGATATAATCTTTTATTTAAAAATACATTTAATTTTGTTAATAATGAACTTCAAAATTATGAAGTACATAAGGAAATAAATATTACATTAGAAAATACTACTACTAAGAAATATCAAATGGATATATTAAATGAAAATAATAGTATGATAAATGCTAATATAGAAACTAAATATGAAAATGATACACTTGATTATACTATTGATGTAAGTGAGGATTTAGGAACATTTGTACCAATGTATAAATATAAAACTTCACCAGCGATAATTAAAGAAAAAGAAATATTAAAGAATTGGGAATGTGAATAATGGATAATTTATTAATAGGGGATTTTGAAGGCCCACTTGATTTACTTCTTCATTTGATAAAGAAATCAAAAATGGAAATATTTGATATAGAAATATCACAAATAACTAATCAGTATTTAAAATATATAGAGGAAATGAATGAATTGAATTTAGATATAGCTAGTGAATATTTAGTTATGGCTTGTGAACTTATTGAAATGAAAAGTAAAAAATTATTACCTCGTAATGAAGAAGAAATAGAGGATGCTGATGATGAAAATCCTGAAGAAGAATTAAAAAGAAGATTAATAGAATATAAAAAGTATAAAGAAAGTACTAGTATATTTAGAAATTTAGAAGAAAATAGACTATGTTACTACACTAAAATGCCAGAATCATTAAAACAATATAGTGAAGAAAAATTAGAAAATGATGGTAGTGTTACAGTTTATGATTTATTAGATGCATTTAAAAAAATGTTAGAAAGGCAAGAATTTAATAAACCATTAAACACTAAAATTACTAAAAAAGAGTTGTCAGTTAAAGAAAGAGTTGCTAAAATAAGAGATATCCTTAAGATTAAAAAAAGACTTAATTTTGTGGAATTATTTGAAGATTTTAGTAAACCTTATGTTGTAGTTACATTTTTATCGATATTAGAAATGACTAAAAATAAAGAGATAACTATTAAGCAAGAAAATAATTTTGCTGATATATATTTAGAAAGAGTTGATTAAATTGAATTTGAAAGCAGTACTAGAAGGAATTTTATTTATAGTAGGAGACGAAGGAACTACTATTAAGGATATGGTTAATGTTTTAGGTGTAAGTGAAGATGAGGTTAAAAATTTACTTTTAGAACTAAAAAAAGATTATGAAAGTAATGATAGAGGACTTAAAATATCATATTTAGGAAATGCATTTAAACTTACTACTAAGGAAGAACATAAAGAGTTTTATGAAAAATTAGTTACAGATAATAGGACAACAAATTTATCAAATGCAGCCTTAGAAGTATTAGCCGTAATTGCATATAATGAACCTATTACTAGACTTGAAATTGATGAGATAAGGGGAGTAAATTCATCACAGATAGTAAGAAGATTACTTGCTAGAGGTTTTATTAAAGTTAGTGGAAAATCTGATAATATAGGAAAACCTAATTTATATAGGACAACTAATGATTTTCTTGATTATTTTGGTTTATCATCAAAAGATGATTTGCCAGATTTAATATATCAAACAAGAGAAGAGAATGATAATGGTGATTTATATGAAAGTACATATAAAGATAATAAATAGACTTATGTCTATTTTTTTGATAGAATAATCTATGGAAATGAGGTGTAATAATGAGATATTTAAAAGTATTATTAATTTGTTTATTAGTTATATTAATGTTTGGTTGTAAAGATAAAACATATAATTATATTACCGAAGAAAAAGATGGTAACACTATTTATGTTATAAATAATAATAAATATATTGAAAGTAGTGAACAAACTAATTTAGTAAAAATAGATATCAGAGGATATGGAATAATAATTGCAGAATTATATCCTTCAATAGCAGAAAAGACAGTCGAGAATTTTAAAAATTTAGTAAGTAGTAATTTTTATGATAATTTAATTTTTCATAGAGTTATAAAAGATTTTATGATACAAACAGGAGATCCTAATGCTGATGGAACAGGTGGTAGTGAAAAGACTATTAAGGGTGAATTTTCAGCAAATGGAATAGAAAATAGATTGTCTCATACAAGAGGAGTTTTATCTATGGCAAGAAAGGGAAGTAATCCTGAAACGGAAGATACTATGAATTCAGCAACTAGTCAATTTTTTATAGTTCATAAAGATTCTGATTTCTTAGATGGAAATTATGCAGCATTTGGTGAAGTCATAGAAGGTATAGAAATTGTTGATAAAATTGCTAAAGTTAAAACAGATAATAATGATAAGCCAATTAATAATATCATTATTAATAGTATAAGATTTGTAAATTCATATGAAAGTAGTATTGTTTTAAATTATAAAACAGAAGAAATTGATAGTGAATTAATTTATAAAATAGAAGATAAAACATTTAAAGAGACTAATAAAAAGACAAATTTAGTTAAGATAGAAGTAAAAAATTATGGAATTATGATTGCAGAGTTATATCCAAAAATCGCACCAAAAACAGTTGAAAATTTTAAAAAACTAATAAGTACTAAATTTTATGATAATATGATATTTCATAGAGTAATAAAAGATTTTATGATACAAACAGGAGATCCTAATGCTGATGGAACTGGTGGTAGTGAAAAAACAATTAAGGGCGAATTTTCTGCTAATGGAATAGAAAATAAATTGTCTCATACAAGGGGAGTTTTATCTATGGCAAGAAGAGGAAGTAATCCTGAAACAGAAGAAACTATGAATTCAGCAACTAGTCAATTCTTTATAGTTCATAAAGATTCTGATTTTTTAGATGGAAATTATGCAGCATTTGGTAAATTATTATATGGATATGATGTACTTGATAAAATTGCCAATGTTGATACTGATTCAAGTAATGATAAGCCAATAAATCCTCAAAGACTTTTGAGTATAAGATTTGTAGAAGAAGGTGAATGATTTGATTATTTTAAATGGAAAAGAATTAAGTGCTAAATTAAAAGATGAATTAAAAGGTAAAATAGCATCTCATATACAAACTCCAATTTTAGCAGTTATAACAATTGGTGATGATGAGGCAAGTAAAATATATGTTAAAAATAAAAAAAGAGAATGTGAATATGTTGGAATAAGTTTTTTACATTTTGATTATGTTCATAATGTTAAAGAAAATGTTGTTTTAAATAAAATAAAAGAATTAAATAAAGATAAGAGTATTAATGGTATATTATTACAACTACCAATTCCTGATAATTATGATGTTAATAAATTATTAAATGCTATTGATCCAATAAAAGACGTTGATGGTCTTACATTATTAAATAAAGGCAAGTTAATAGAAGGTAGTGATGGGTTAATTCCATGTACACCAAAGGGAATAATGGAATTATTTAATCATTATAAAATAGAACTTGAGGGTAAAAATGTAGTAGTGGTAGGAAGAAGTAAATTAGTAGGCTTTCCTGTAGCAATTGAATGTATGAAAAGAAATGCCACAGTAACTATATGCCATTCTAAGACTAAAGAATTATCTTTTTATACATCTAATGCTGATATAATAATCTCTGCTTGTGGTAAGAAGTGGTTAATT
Source organism: bacterium (assembly GCA_029007115.1). Classification (GTDB taxonomy): domain Bacteria; phylum Bacillota_I; class Bacilli_A; order RF39; family UBA660; genus CAG-1000. The sequence continues at coordinate 27,993 of JAQXHG010000010.1, forward strand.
GATAAGAGTATGATTAAAAAAGATGCTATAATTATTGATGTTGGTATTATAAGGAAAGAAAATCATATTTATGGAGATGTAAATCCAGATGTTAAAGAGATATGTAGTGCTATGTCCCCAGTTCCAGGTGGAGTAGGTCCTATGACGGTTATAAGTCTTCTTATGAACACTTATGAATCTTATAAAATAATGAATGGAATTAAAGATGAAAAATGAAATAATTGAAAGAAGTATAATTAAAACTTATAGAAAAGAAATATGGGCTAGATTTATAAAAGGCGTTAAAGAATTTGAAATGATTAATGATAATGATAAAATAGCCGTTTGCATTAGCGGTGGTAAAGATTCGTTTTTACTAGCCAAATGTATGCAAGAATTAAAGCGTCATGGTAAGATTAATTTTGAAATTGTATTTATATGTATGAATCCAGGTTATTCAGATGAACACTTAGAATTAATAAAAAAGAATGCAAAACTTATGAATATAGATTTACATATATTTAATAGTGATATATTTGATATTGTATCAAAAGAAAAAACATCTCCTTGTTATTTATGTGCAAGGATGAGAAGAGGATATTTATATTCTGAGGCTAAAAAATTGGGATGTAATAAAATCGCACTTGGTCATCATTTTGATGATGTCGTTGAAACAATTTTATTAAGTATGCTTTATGCTAGTGAATATAAAACTATGATGCCTAAATTACATAGTGATAATTTTGAGAATATTGAATTAATTAGACCAATGTATTATATAAGAGAGAAAGATATATTGAGATTTGTTAAATCAAATGAATTACATTTTTTAAATTGTGCTTGTAAATTCACACAAAAAGATCAATATGAAAATAAATCAAAAAGAAAAGAAATTAAAGATTTAATTAGTGAATTAAAAAAAGTAAATCCTGCGGTTGATTATAATATATTTAAATCAACATTTAATATAAACTTAAATACAATAATTGGTTATCATAAGGGTAATTATAAATATAATTTTTTGGATGATTATGATAAAAAATAATCATCTTTTTTTAAGTAATAATAATCATAAAATGTAAATTATTTTAAATCTGTTGACATTAACTTTATAAAATTTTAAAATAGAAATAGAAGTGTTGACTTCTAGAAAGAGATAATGGAGGAAAATTATGACAGATGTAATTATCTCCATTTTGCTTGTAGTAGTTGGATTGTTTGTTGGAGCATTTATCATGATATTACTAAATAGATTTAGAATAAATGCTGCTCAAAAAGAAGCTGATAAATTAATTCGTGATGCTAAAAAAGAAGCAGAAAAAGCAAAAAGAGATGGTATCTTAGAATTAAAAGAAGAAAGTTATAAACTAAAAAGTCAAACTGATGCAGAGATTAAGGAAAAGAAAAAAGAACTTAATGAACTAAATCAAAGAATTGATAACAGAGAAAAAAGTTTAGACAAAAGAGATGAATTATTAACTCAAAGGGAAAAGAATCTTGATGATAAAGATAAAGATTTATTGGCAAAACAAAAGGAAATTCAAGAAAAAGATGCAAAAATGGAGAGCATAATAAAAGAGCAAATTGCGCTTTTAGAAAAAATCTCTGGTTTTTCTAAGGAAAAAGCAAGAGAATTAGTTATGAAAAAAGTAGAAGATGAAATGAGTATTGAGATTTCTACTTATTTAAAAGAAAGGGAAGATGAGGCTAAATTAGAAGCAGATAGAAAAGCAAGAGAAATTCTTGTATCTAGTATGCAAAGATATTCTAATGATGTCACTAATGAGCAAACTGTTAGTACAGTGGAACTTCCAAATGATGAAATGAAAGGAAGAATAATTGGTAGAGAAGGTAGAAATATCAGAACTATCGAAGCTGTTACTGGAGTTGATTTAATTATAGATGATACACCAGAAGTAATAGTATTATCTTCATTTGATCCGCTAAGACGACAAATAGCTAAAGTTACTTTAGAAACATTAATTAAAGATGGAAGAATACATCCAGCAAGAATTGAAGAATTATATGATAAAGTTTGTGAAGATTATAAAAAGATCATTCGTGAGAAAGGCGAAGAAGCTTTATTTGAATTAGGTATATCTAAAGTTGATCCTGAAATAGTTGAGACTATAGGAAAATTAGCTTTTAGAACTAGTTATGGTCAAGATGCATTAGCACATAGTAAAGAAGTCGCTCATTTAGCAGGACTTATGGCAGCTGAATTAGGTGAAAATGTAACACTTGCTAAGAGAGCCGGATTACTTCATGATATAGGTAAAGCAATAGATTATGAAATTGAGGGTAGTCATGTAGAAATAGGTGCTGATTTAGCTAAAAAGCATAATGAAGATAAAGTTGTAATTAATGCAATTGAATCCCATCATGGTGATAAAAAGGCAACATCAGTTATATCTGAGTTAGTTGCTATTGCTGATGCATTAAGTGCAGCAAGACCAGGGGCTAGAAATGACTCATTAGAGAATTATGTTAAGAGACTTGAAGAACTTGAAAATATTGGAAATTCAATTGAAGGTGTTGATAAGACATTTGCAATGCAAGCTGGTAGAGAACTTAGAGTTGTTGTCAAACCAGAAGAAATTGATGATTTAACAAGTTATAAAGTAGCAAGACAAATAAGAGAAAAGATTGAAGATACACTACAATATCCTGGAACTATTAAGGTAGTAGTAATTCGTGAAACAAGAGCAGAGGAAGTAGCAAAATAATTAGCTACTTTTCTTTTTAATTAAAATAAGTATTGACAAGTGTCTTTTTTACACATATAATTAAATTGGAGATGAGATTATGGAATTAAAAAATCCATTATATAAAAATTTTGGTATTCATGTTGTATCTTGTATTTTTACTGTTGAAAAAGGTGAAGTAAAAGTTTTATTAATCAAAAGAAATAATAAACCATTTTATGGTTATTGGGCTTTGCCTGGAGGTGGATTATATAATAATGAAACATTAATGGATGGAGCAAAAAGAGAACTTGAAGAAAAAACAGGTATAAATAATGTTAATTTATCTATGTATGATATATTTGATGATATAAATAGATCTCCATTAAAAAGAATGATTGCAGTTTCATTTATTGGTGTTATTGACAATAAAAAAGCAAAGTTATTTAGTGAGTCAAACAAAATCTCTACAATAGAGTGGTTTAATATTAATGAAGTTCCTAATCTAGCATATGATTATAATAAAATATTAAATTCTGCGATTGAAGAATTAAAAGAAAAAATACAAACTACTGATATACTAAAATCATTATTTCCAGGTGAATTTACTTTACCAGAACTTCAAAGTGTATATGAAACTATATTAAATGTAAAAATAGATAGGCGTAATTTTAGAAAAAAAATGATAAGTTTAAATTTAATTGTAGATACTAACAAAAGTATAAATTATAAAGGAAAAAAACCAGCTAAATTATATATATTTAATGAAAAGTGTAATTTTAAAAGAAAAAGCATTTTTTAATGCTTTTTAAAAATAAACTAAAAGCGTAAAAAATACACATATGGAGGAAATATGATAAATGATATTAATTTAATTGCTACATTACCAAGGCTAGATGATAAATATTCTATTGATGAAATAATGAGGTGTAATGAAATAAGTAGTGTAAGATTTAATAGTGGTGTTGATAATTTAATGACTGCGAGTGAGATAGTAAGTAAACTTAAAGAGCTTAGTGAATTTTATCATAAAAAAATATGGATTGATTTAAAAGGAAGACAACTTAGAATTAATGCTTGGGCAGATCCTAGATATGATGTTATTGAACTTAATCATGATATAGAGGTTGAATATCCCGCTGAAATTATTTTTAGAAATTCTACTAAAGCAAATATATTTAGAACTAGAAAAAATAAAATTACTATAGATAGGCAGCCACAAAGAGCGGTTGGTAAAGGACAATCTGTTAATATTATGGCTAAATCACTTTTAATTAAAGGATATTTAACTGATATGGATAAACAACTATTAATAGAAAGTTCAAAAGAAGGTTTAAATGACTATATGGCATCATTTGTTGAAAGTGAAGATGATTTAAAAGAAATATTATCATTTAATAAACAAGCAAATATAATTAGTAAGATTGAAAGTGTTAATGGACTAGATTTTATAAATAATATAGATTATCCACTATCATTAATGGCAGCAAGAGATGACTTATATATAGAGACTAAAATGAATAAAAGTATGTTAAAAGCTTTAAGATATATTATATCAAAAGATAAAAATGCAATATGTGCATCAAAAATATTTTCATCGTTAGAAAAGAGTGATATTCCAAGCCTAAGTGATTATGAAGATATTGAACTTATGCTGTTATATGGATATAGAAATTTTATGATACAAGATGATGTAAAAGGTCCAACATTAAAAAGAATTATTGAATGTTTTAAAGAGTTTTAGGAGGAATTATGAATCAATCATTTATAGTTAGTGGAAGTCAATTTGGTGATGAGGGAAAAGGTACTTTGTGTGATTATTTAACCTCAAAATACAATATTCACGAAAATGTCAGATATAATGGTGGAAGTCAAGCAAGTCATACTGTTGTTAATGATAATGTAAGTCACAAATTTAGCCAACTTGGAAGTTCATCACTAAATAATGATACAAAAACATACTTATCTTCTAATACAATAGTAAACCCTTTTAACATAGTAACTGAGGCTAAAGTATTATCACTCAAATTAAGAAATACCCCTGAAGAAATATTAAGTAATATTTATATTGATAAAGATGCTCTTATTGTTACTCCATATCATAGTTTACTTAACAAATTAAGAGAACTTAGTAGTAAAAATAATAGAATAGGTAGTGTTGGTAGTGGTGTTAGTGAAGTAAATAGATTAAAAGATGAAACAGGTATTTATATAACTATAAATGATTTATATACACAAGAATATATGGATAAATTATTAGAATTATTTGATTATACATGTTTATATTTAAATGAAAGAAGACATTTAATAGATGATAAATTATTTAATAAGTTAATAAGTAAAGAAGATATATTTTATTTAACTAATAAAAGAAATAGAGAATATATTATTAGTTGTTATTCTAATTTGATAGATAGTAATATATTAAATATAGTTGATGGAATTTTATCTTTTCATAAAAAAGGAAATGTATTATTTGAAGGCTCACAAGGCTTATTGTTAGATAAAAATTATGGTATTAAACCAAATGTTACAAGTTTAGATACAACTAATAAATATGGTTGTGATTTATCTAAAGAGTTAAATATGAAAATGATTAAATATGGATGTATAGGTGCATATAATTCAAGACATGGTATGGGATTATTACCAACATATGATAAGTCTTTACAAATAAAAGATTTAAACCAAACATATTCTTATTATCAGGGAAGCCCAAGATATGGTTGGTTTGATTGTGTACTTACAAGATATTCACAAAGTATATTAAAAAATGATTATTTATTTATGTCTTGTATTGATAATTTATCAAAATTTAAAGAAATAAAAATATGTGATAGCTACACATATTATGGTCAAATAGATGAAGAATTTAAAAATACATTTGAGTATTATATTGATTTAAATAGAATAATAATTAAAAATATAAAAAGAAATAGTAATAATTTAAGATATTATTTATCTAAATGTATACCAAACTATATTATTGTTAATGGGTGGAATATAGATATAAGTGATATAAAAGATGTTGAAAAACTTCCTAGTGAAGTAAATGATTATATAAGTTTAATTGAATATCTAACAAATACTCACATACCAATTATTGGTATAGGTCCAAGTAGAAATCAAAAATTAGAAAGGAAAATATCATGAATATATTAATATCTGGTATGACTTGTAGTGGAAAAACTACTTTATCAAATAGATTGTCATATGAGTTTGATACATCAATGTTAAGACAAGATGATTATTTTAAAGATAAAAAAAATATTCCAAGAGATGAAAATAATTTTTTTCTCTTTGATACTCCAGATGCGTTTGATATTAATACTTTTATAGTAGATGTATATAAATTACTTAATCTTGGTTATGTTTATTGTCCTATATATGATGTTAATAGAAATATGAGAACAACTAATAAATATAAAGTATTAAAAAAAGATATAAATGTAATTGAGGGACTCCATACGATTGCATTATTAAGTAATAATATTAATTCACTTAAAATATACATGGACACTCCTATAGAAGAATGTTTGAAAAGAAGATTATTAAGAGACATTAGCAAATATAATATGAAAAAATTAGAAATAATAAGATATTTTTATGAAATAATGTTACCGCAATATAAAAAACATATAGAGTATCAAAAAGAAATGGCAGATGTAGTAATTAATGATGATGATTTAGAAAGAAATATAAAACTAATAAGGAGAATGCTATGAAAATACAAGATATAGTAAATATTTTAGAATATGCGAAGAGACCTATTGATGTATTTGGGGGATCTAGTAAAGAAGACGTTAAAAAAAGATATAAAGAATTTATTAAGATATGTCATCCAGATTTAACAGTTGATAAAGACTTAGCAAATAAAGTAACTATATTATTAAATGAATACTATGAAAAAGCATTAATTGAACTTGATAAAGGTATATATAATACTTATGATGAAAAAGATATTTTAATGAGTAATGATATTTTATTTGAGTTTAATATAAGAGGTAAAAAATATACATTTTATAAATATTTATGTAGTGAAGATGTTTGTGATGTTTATGAAGGAATATGTGATGATGAAGTTATTGTTATGAGGATAGTAATGGATGAAGATGATAATAAGTTAATAAACCATGAAGAAGAGGTTTTAAGGAATTTAGATCATTATTCACTACCAAAAATAAAAACTAAATTAAAAATAAATAATAAAGATGCATTAATATTTAATAAAGATAATTATTTAACTATAAGAGATATAAAAAGATATTATGAGAATATAAATGGGGAACATATTTGTTGGATATTAGAAAGATTATTATCACTAATTGGTTATTTACATTCAAAAAAAATAGTACATGGAAATATCAAAGAAGAAAATGTTTTAATAGATATTGAAAACCATAATGTACTTATTAAAGATTATACTTTATGTATTACTGATGCTGATAAAATAGATAGTAAATATAAGATTATAAATGACTATTATACACCAAGTTATATAAATGATAAGAGTAGGGTATTACCTAGTGTGGATATATATGCAGTAGGATTAGTAGCAGTAAATTTATTAGGAGGTGATATAGAAAGAATAGCTTTACCAATATCAGTAGATATAAAAATTAGAACATTTATAAGAAAACTTTTAAGTGGAAAAGAGAATGATGCTTGGGCATTATGGGATGAATTAATTAATATTAGAAATGAAGTGTATGGCAGTAAAAGATTTCAAGTTTTAAAAAGAAAGGTTAATAGGTGAATTAAAAAATGGGAAGTTATAGTTATGATAGAGATGTATATAGTGCTAGTAGTTATAGCAGTTGGGGTACGAGTAGTTACTCAAGTACAGTGTTTAAAAATACTAGTTTATCAGAAGATTTAGATCCAAAAAACAAAAAAATTGTTAGTAAAAGTAAAAATCCAATAATTATTGTTCTTGATGTAACAGGCTCAAACATAAATTTTGCAAGATTAGTATATGATAAGTTACCAATGTTTTATGGAGAAATAGAAAATAAAAAATATTTAGATGATTTTGATATTTGCATATGTGCAGTTGGAGATGCTAAATATGATAAATATCCTATACAGATTGGTACTCCTGCTAAAGGTATAGAAATAGATAATTGGCTTGAAAAAATTGTATTAGAAGGTTGTGGTGGAGGAAATAAAGTTGAGTCTTATGAATTAATGGCATATTATCTTGCTAATAATTGTGAATTTGAGAAAGATAGTAATCCAATAGTGTTCTTTATAGCAGATGAAGGTGCAGAAAAGATTGTTGATGAACATGAAGTTCAAAAAATTCTAGGAAGTAATTGTCAAGCAGGAGTTAATGCTTGGGAACTACTAAATGAGAAATTTAATAATAATGTATTTTGTATGCTTAATAAATATTGTGGTACTAGTTTTGTGAACAATATGACAGATTCATGGAAAGAAGTATTGCCACATCAACATACAATTAGAATACCAGAAGAAAAAGCGATAATAGATTTAATACTTGGAATAATAGCTATTCAAAAGCAAGAATTAACTACATATGCTATTGATATGAAAAATAGAGGACAAACAGAAAAAAGAATTGAGGGTGTAACAGAATCGCTAAAGGAATTAAGTGATTCACTTGCTCTTAGTACTAATATTGAAACTGATTTACCAGTAGAAATGAAATTAAGAAAAAGTGGTAATAAGGGAAGAAGATTATAATATAATTTAAGGTTTAATTAATTTTAGTATACAATTAAATATGTTATAATTAAAAGAAGGTTTTATATGAAAAAGGTATTAGAAAATGGAACAAGAGTGTTAATTTTTAAATATGTAAGAGGATGGAGTCCTAATCAAGATGATGAACATTATATAAGTGGTGTAATTAAAAGTAGTAAGTTATCAGATGATTTATCATGTCATGGAAGTCCATACTATGAACAAATATATTTTGTATTAGGAGATGATGGTGAAGAATATTATGGAGTGTATGGAAGGGGTTTACTAGGTAATGCTTTTTTTAGAACTATAGAAGATCATATAACTTATTTAGAAACAGAAATATCTCAAAATAATAACCAAATTAAAAAATTAGAAAATATAAATAATAGATATAAAGAAATAATTAATGATTTAGAAAGACAAAAATTAGAATCAATAATAGAAAAAATATCAAAAGAAAAAATATATACTATAATTGATAATTATTCTAAATTAGGAATATTGGATATTGCTTACATTTATTATAAAGATGAAAATAATATATGTTTACTATTAGCATATAGTGACTCAAATAAAGAAATAGAAATGCTAGCTAATCATGGAGTCTTTATACATAATTTTGATGAAAAAAATAATATTAATTTAAAGATATATGCTATTTCTTCAAAAAATATTATTGATGATTTTTCATTATTACCAGGAAAAATAATTTATGATAGAAACGGAATATTAGATGATAACCAACATATGGTATTAAATAGAACATTAAAAAGTAACTAATTATTAATATTCTCCAGAATTATACTTTAAAATCCATTTTAAAATGGGTTTTTATATGATAAAATAATTAATAAAGAAAAGGTGATAAAATGTTAGCATTAATAACAGGAGCATCTAGTGGACTTGGTCATGATTTTGCATATAAACTATCAAGTATGGGATATGATTTAATACTAGTTGCTAGAAGTAAAGATAAATTAGAAAGTATTAAAAAAGAACTAAATACCAATATTAAAATTGAAGTAATGGATCTTAGTAATAAAGAGAATGCTTATAAATTATATGAAAAGTATAAAGGAAAAGTAGATTTGCTTATTAATAATGCTGGGTTTGGTTTATGCGGGTATTTTAACAAAACTGATTTAGACGTAGAGTTAAACATGATTGATTTAAATATAACTTGTGTTCATGTATTAACTAAATTATTTTTAGGTGATTTTATAAAAAGGGATAGTGGTCATATATTAAATGTAGCATCAAGCGCAGCTTTTGAACCAGGACCACTTATGGCAACATATTATGCAACAAAGTCATATGTATACAATTTATCAATGGCAATATATGAAGAATTAAGACATAAAAAGAGTAATGTGAAAATAAGTATTTTATGTCCTGGCCCAGTAGATACTAAATTTAATAAAAGAGCAAATGTTAAATTTAATGTTAAATCATTAAGTAGTAAATATGTTGTTGATTATACAATTAAGCATATGAATAAACTTATCATAGTACCAGGATTATTCATGAAACTTGGTATATTTGCTAATAGAATTGTACCAAGAAAATTAGTTCTTAGAATTATATTTAAAATACAAGAGAGAAAAGTTGGTGGAGAATGAAAATAGTTAAAATTACTTCACTAGGATGTCCATCTTGTATTATAATGAATAAAATATTTAATACTTTAAAAGAAAAATACTCTTTTGAAGTAGAAGAATATGATTATGATTTTGATAATATTGAAAAATATAATATTGGAAATATTCTTCCGGTATTTATATTTTATAAAGATGAGAAAGAAATTAATAGATTATGTGGAGAACATAAAATAGAAGAGTTTATCGATATATTGGGGGAAGTATGAAAAAGATAATTTATATAATTTTAACATTTCTACTATTTATACCTTTTATGGTATATGCAGAAGAAAAACAAGTTAATATGTACTTATTTTATGGTGAGGGTTGTCCTCATTGTAAAGAACTTAAAATTTTTTTAGATGAGTATTTAGAAGAAAAAGAAAATGTAAAATTATACTCATATGAAGTAACAAATAATAGTATAAATAAGACTCATTTAGAAAATATAGTAAAAATATTAAATGTACAAGTAAGAGGTGTACCATATCTAGTAATAGGTAATACAGTAATTAATGGTTTTTCAAAAGATTTATCACCAGAAAGAATCATTAGCACTATTAATTATTACGAAAATATTGTTTATAAAGATGAAGTTGGAATATATTTAGGTGTTGTAGAAGATAATAATAATTTAGAAGAGTCAAAAGATAATATTGAAGTTATTTCAGCACCTTCAAATATAAAAAGTATTATTAAAAATAGTCCAATAATTATTTCCGCTTTATTAATAGGTCTCGTTGATGGATTTAATCCATGTGCGATGTGGATACTTTTATTTTTAATATCAATGTTACTTGGAGTAAAGAATAAATTAAAAAGATGGACATTAGGAATAGTATTTATATTAACTTCTGGAATTGTTTATTTCTTATTTCTAATATCTGCAATAAATTTAGTAACATTTTTAGATAAAATTTCATATATAAGAGTGATTATATCATTAACTGCTGTTATTCTTGGATTTGTCTCAGTAATAAAATTTGTTAGTAGTTTAAATAATGATAATGGATGTGAGGTAGTTAGTTCAAGTAAGAGAAAAAAGATTATAAATAGAATTAAAAAAATTATTGGCGAAAAGTCATTTATATTGGCAATTATTGGTATAATATTTCTTGCATTTTCGGTAAATATAATAGAGTTGTTATGTTCTCTTGGATTACCTGTATTATTTACTGAAATACTATCTATAAATAATATAAGTGGAACTATGAAAATAGTATATTCAATAATATATATATTTGCATTTTTATTAGATGATATATTAGTTTTTATAATATCAATGAAAACTTTGGAATTAAAGGCAATATCAAATAAATTTGGAAAATATGCTCATTTAATTGGTGGAATAATTATGATTATAATAGGATTATTGATGGCATATAAACCACAATGGTTAATGTTTAATTTTTAATAACAAAAGATTATCAATCACATATAATAAGTTAGGTGATAAATGTGAATGATAATCTTTTTAAAAAGATAGAAGAAAAAACAAATGTTGATAAAGATACAATAATTAGTCTTGCTAGAAAATTACAAAATGGTAATTATAAAGATGAAAATACATTAAAAGAAATAATTCATGAATTATCTAGTATTACGGGGAGAGAAGTTAGCGAAGAAAAAGAAAGAAAAATTATTAATACAATAATTAATGATAAAGTGCCAACTGATTTAGAGAAATATGTTTAATAAAAGACTATCAACTAAAAAGAATGACATTATTGCCATTCTATTTTTTTATTGCTGGTTTATAAAATTCTTTTTGTATTTTATTAGTAGACCATAATATTTGATGAAGAGGTTTATTAACTATTAAGTCTAACTCACCAATATATTCAAATACCTCTGGTTTAAATTTCAATTTAAAGTCATTTAATTCTTTGTATGGGTTAGTTTCATTGAAATCAGCAGTGATTCCATTTAAGTCAATATAATTATATCCAGCTTTTTTATATACCTCTATTAGTTTATAATATATAAATGTTTTAGTATCTATTGTATTAAATTTTTTGTTTTGACCTGTTGTAATTATTGTAACTCTTCCTTGGTTTCTAATAATAAATGCAGCACCTAATATTTTTTTAGAAGTATTTTCCATACTATCATTTGATATGGTAATTTCTGATGATATTTTAGCAAGTGCTTGATCAGATTTTGTCTTTTGATTATAAATATCCATATTATTTGGATTTTTGTTAAATTCCATATTTATTTTTTCATTTCTTTCTTGTTCATTGACATATTGTTTTTGCAGATATTTAACATATATTTGAAAATCTACTTCGCAAAGTATTAAATCAACCATATCACTTTTTTCAAAACTATCATACATAAATTTATAATATGTAAGTGTTTTATTATCTTTATGATCGATAAATTTATAAAAAGTTTCTATATCATTTTTATTACCTCTAGTTAGTTTTAAACCACTAAGTTCATATTCTTTTATACTTTCTTTTAATGAATTATCAAGTAAATTAAAGTCATAGTTTGGCAGATATATAATTGGAGTATATTTTGGAAGTAACGATTCAAAATATAAATTATCTCTTAATTTATCATATCCAAGTTCTTTTAATGTATTTATTAATTCTTTATTTTTAGTATTAATAGTTTTACTTTTATTTTCAAAATCTATTTTAGAATAAGTAATTTCTGGATTTATTTTAATAAAAGCAAATCCTTTTTTGAAGAAAAACTCTTTTAATTTTTTAGTAAATTTAGTGAGTAGTGGAGTATTATGATAATCAATTAAAAAACCTCTTGGAGCATAACCATACTTAATATTGGTAACTATATTTTTATACATTATTAAACTAGCAGCTACAATAGTGTTATCACTGTAGGCACCAATATACATTATAGAAAAATCACTATGTTTCATAAGATTCCCATATTCTTTTGTTTGATAGAAATTTCTTAATTTATGTTTTTTTGCAAAAATATCAAATTCTTCTGCATCAATTTCTTTTATAATCATAAGTTTGTCTCCTTTTTATCAAAAATAATTCTATCAAATTTCTATTAAAAAGTCTCTAGTTTAAATAAAAAATGTCATAAAACAAGATAATTATTTATTTAAGTTTAAAATTATTATTAAAGAAGTGACTTTTTAAAATAAAATTGATAAAATAATAATATAGATAATTGGAGGACATTTTATGAGTAAAATTATTGATGTTAGAGCAAGAGAGATACTTGATTCAAGAGGAGTCCCAACAGTTGAAGTTGAAGTTAAAACTGAAAATGGTTTTATTGGAATTTCTAGTGTCCCAAGCGGAGCGAGTACAGGTAGTAGAGAAGCAATAGAATTAAGGGATAATGATGAGAGATATTTTGGTAAGGGTGTTTTAAAGGCTGTAGATAATGTTAATAATATAATTAAACCCAATTTAATTGGAATGAATGTGTCTCATCAACAAGAAATAGATTTAAAGATGATTGCATTAGATGGCACAGATAATAAAAGTAATTTAGGAGCTAATGCTATACTTGCAGTTAGTCAAGCGTGCTTAAAAGCAGCCGCTAGTGAAAGTGGTAAACCATTATATGAGTTTTTAAATAATAGAGAAAAGAAAATACCAAGATTAATGTTTAATATTATTAATGGTGGAATGCATGCTAAAAATAATTTAGACATACAAGAGTTTATGATTGTTCCAAAGAAGGATAATTTTAAAGAAAGTCTTAGATGTGCTAGTGAAGTATTTCATGCACTAAAGGAATTATTAGAATCAGATGGGCATATAACATCAGTAGGTGATGAAGGAGGATTTGCTCCTAATTTAGATAATAATGAAAGCGCTTTAAATTATATAGTAAAAGCTATAGAAATGGCAGGATATACCCCATCAAAAGATGTATTTATAGCACTTGATATTGCATCTACATCATTTTATAATGAACAAAATAAAACTTATAAATTAGGAGATAAATTTTATAATAAAGAGGAATTACTTGATTATTATTTAGACTTGTTACAAAAGTATCCAATTATATCAATAGAAGATCCATATGCTGAAAATGACTATGAAGGATTTAAACTAATAACTGAAAAGTTAGGTAGAGAAATAAATATAGTTGGAGATGATTTATTTGTAACAAATAAAAAAGAATTACAAAAAGGAATAGATAATAATATATGTAATTCTATATTGATAAAACCTAATCAAATTGGAACATTCTTAGAAACTCTACAAACAATAATATTAGCTAAAAAGAATAATTATACTTGTATAATGTCTCATAGAAGTGGGGAAACAACAGATACATTTATTATTGATGTTGCAGTTGCACTTGATATACCTTTTATAAAAGCAGGGTCACTTTCAAGAGGAGAGAGAATTTGCAAATTTAATAGATTATTAAAGATTGAGGAGGAAATATTAAATGGAAAAGAAAACTAGAGATTTAATAATTAGAGTAATAATTATATTATCTGTTTTAGTTACAGTAATCATATTAATATATTCATACTTTAAATTTAAGAAAACTAAAGATGATACTTACAAAGAGAGTATATTTACATATCTTACAACAACATATAAAGATGAAACATTAAGTAGTTCTTCTCCATTGCTTGGAATATTAAATTATAATTTTGATGAAGTTAAGAATACATTAAGTGTACAATCACTAATAAATACTAATTTAATGTCTAGTAGTAAGATGAATGATGTAGGCGTAGATAGTATTTATAATGATATTTATGGAGTTAGTAAGAGTGAATATATGAATAAATCTAATTATGTATCAAATGGTAATAATAATTGTTATTATCAAAGAGATGTTCTTAATAAGAATTTTAATTGTGACTCTATTTGTTCAATGACTACATCTCAAATAATGCTACAAATGCAACAATTATTACAATGGTCAAATGTTCTTCCAGAAGATGCTAATACATTTTGTGTAAAAAATGCAATATATTCATTAGAAGAATCTGGATATTTTGTAAATTTAAGTGATGTTAAAACCATTTATAAAAATTTAACTAATGTTGATTTAGTATTTAATAGTGATATTACTAATAATAAGTATTATAAATATAATTCATATTTAGTTAAACAAAAAAGTGGATTGAGTGAAAATATTAAAGAAATAACTAGTGTAGATAGTGTTTCAGAAAAAGATGATATTTATACAGTAGAGTATACTGCTTTAACTGACAAAGATAAAGAATTAAAAGGAACATTAAAATTAGAAGAAAACAATAATACATATTATTTGATTTCAAATAAAATAGATACTCAATATATATTAAATTAGTTTTGTAAATAAACATTGCATATTTACTAAAAATATAGTAAAATACATAAAGCGAGGGATGGAGAATGGAAAAAGCATTATTAGTAATATCTGTAATTTTAATTGTAGTAGTATTATTACAAAGTAATAAAGCAAGTGATTCAAGTCAAATAATAACAGGAGGCAACTCAGTACTTTTTGGAAATACTAAAGAAAGAGGAGCAGAAAAATTTATTACTAGGTTAACTTATTGTCTTGGATTTGCATTTATTATAATTGCATTTATACTATCATTATAAAGTTAATAATATTAAAAATACTATTTAGAAATAGTATTTTTTTTTATTATATGATAGAATTAAATTGAGGTAAAAATATGAATAACTATAATGAAATAATTGATTCAATTAAAACTAAAATTGAATTGCAAGATCAAATTTTAGAAATTATTAAAAAAGAAAATAAAAAAATGAATGCACTTGAAATTATGAGAAAAATTAAAGATGAGTTTACAAGTGATGAACTTCGTGATGTCATTGAAAAATTAGATTATCTTTGTAGTGAAGGATTACTTAAAAGTGCTAGTGGGAATACTTATAAATTAAATGACTTATTAGTAGGTAGAGTGGATTTACATGAAAAGGGAAATGCTCATGTTATTATAGATGGAAGAGAAGATATGTTTATTCCAAGAGATAAAATAAGAGGAGCAAAAAATAAAGATTTAGTAAGTGTTGAGTATACAAATGAAAGCAAAAATGAAGGAAAAATTATTAAAATATTAAAACGAAATCTTGGTAGTAATGTTGCAGAAGTTAAAAATAATAATGGAGAAATTTCACTTGAAGTATATGGACTAGATGATGAATATATTGTTGAAATAGAAGATACTGATATTAATTTAGTGGATGGATTACTTGTTCATTTAGAATATGTAAAAGATTTAAGTGATAATAGAGTTCTTGCTAGAATTGATAAAGTTCTTGGACATAAAAATGCTTTATTAAATGAAGGACAAATGCCTACTGAAGTATCAGGCGAAATTGTAAAGATTGCTTGTGAATATTCATTAAGATTGGAATTTCCTGAAGAAGTAAAAGAAGAAGCTAAGAAGATGCCTAAAGCATTAAGTCAAGATATGATAGATGAAGGACTTAAAGCAGGAAGAGAAGACTTTAGAGGAGATTTAATTTTTACAATAGATGGTAAGGATACTAAAGATATAGATGATGCGGTTAGTGTTAAAATACTTCCAAATGGAAATTATCAATTAGGTGTTCATATTGCAGATGTATCACATTATGTTAAACCAGGAATGGCACTATGGAAAGAAGCAGAAATTAGATCAAATTCTAACTATTTAGGAAACAAAGTAATACCAATGTTACCAGTTGAGTTGTCAAATGGAATTTGTTCATTAAATCCAAATGAAGACAGATTTACAATTAGTTGCATAATGGAAATAGATCATAGTGGTAAAGTAGTTGAATCAAGAGTAACTAAGGGTATAATTAATTCTAAAAAGAAAATGAATTATGATGCTGTTGAGGATATTCTTAATGATAGAGAAACAGAAGATACTAAAGATTATACTACTTTAGAATATACTGTTAAAAAAGGAGAAACACTAAATGATATAGCATTTGCTAATAATTTAGTTGTGGATGACTTATTAGAAGTTAACAAAGAGTTAGTAAATGAAAATGATATAAAAGAAGGAATGATTATAAATGTTCCTTGCAAGCAAATATTAAAAAATATGCATGCTTTATCTAAAAGAATTTCTGCATTTAAACAAAGACGAGGTGAACTTGTATTTGTTGGAGATGAAGTTAAAGTTATTCAAGATGAGAATGATGAAGTTATTGATATTAAAGCAAGAGATCAAAGGCCATCTGAAAGACTTATTGAAGACTTTATGGTTGTTGCAAATGAACAAGTCGCAGCATTCTTAGAAGAATATAATATCGCAACATATAGAATTCATGATAAACCACTTGAAATGAAGATAAATGAGTTTATGAAATTCTTAGAATTACTTGGTATTCACTATCCTGGAAAAATAGATAAAGAAAATATTAGTAGTAAAGATTGTCAAAAATTACTTGAGTATTTGAAAGATGAAAAAATGTTTAAAATGCTTAATAGAAAACTATTAAGAAGTATGCAAAAAGCAAGATATTCTACAGAAAATATTGGACATTTTGGTATAGCTAGTCCTAAATATACACATTTTACTAGTCCAATTAGAAGATTTGATGACTTATTAAATCATACTAGTATAAGTTATATTTTAGAAGACTATACACTTCAAGAAGATTTTATGAAATCATGGAAAGCATATCTTACTACTATATGTGATCATATTTCTGATCAAGAAAGAAATAGTGAGAAGTGTGAATATGCAGTTGATGATATGTTAAAATCATATTATATGCAAAAACACATAGGAGAAGAGTTTGATGCTACTGTTGATTCATTAATGCCAACTGCATTTTTTGTACAAACAGATAATTATATAGAGGGAAGAGTAGATATAGTTGAGAAATCTGAAAATAATTATGTAGGTGTTGTAAGCAATTATGACTATAATGAAAATCTTATGGCATATACTAAAAATGGTAAAGTTGATCTTAGATATGGAGATAGAATTAGAGTTAGATGTGTAGCTTCTGATTATAAAAAAAGACAAGTTGATTTTGCCCTTATAAGGAAATTATAAAATGGAAATATTAAATAGAAAAGCTAGTCACGATTATTTTATTAAAGATACATACGAAGCTGGCATAGAATTACTTGGTACTGAAATTAAAAGTATTAGAAAAGGGCAAGCTAATATTAATGATAGTTATGCAAGAGTTAAGAACAATGAAATATATTTAACTAATATGTATATTGCAAAGTATGAAGAAGGAAACAGATTTAATCATGATGAAAGAAGAGAAAGAAAACTATTGCTTCATAAAAATGAAATAATTAAGATTAATCACGAAATCACAACCAAAAGATATACTTTAATACCTCTTAAAGTATATTTTGTAAGGGGAAAGGCTAAAGTTAGTTTAGGAATATGTCAAGGCAAAAAACTTTATGATAAAAGACAGGTAATAAAAGAAAAAGACATAAAAAGAAAAGAATATTTAGATTTATAGAGTAATATAATATTTTAGGAGGTACTTATGAAAAAGAAAATACCTTTAATATATGCTCCTAAAGTTGATAAAAAAATTAATAATAATAAAGAAGTATATTATTCTTATTTGGATAATAATAAAGAAAAAAAAGTAGAGAAAATAGAGAAAGAAGAAATATTATCTGAATTTGAAATGCAAAAAAAAATAGATCAATTATTTAGATCAAATGACTTTATTTATAAAAAAAAGTTTTTAATTAAAACTAAAGATGGTGAAAAAGAATATACAATAATATCTAAAAGTTATGATTATTTACTTACAATAGAAGGAAATAGAATAATGATAAAAGATATAATAAATATAAAAGGATAAGCCAAGATAGATGACTTATCCTTTTTATTATCCATGTCTTCCTCCACCACTTGTAAATCCTCTGCCACTTGAACCAATACTACTACCACCATTAGAACTACTAGATGAACTTGTTGAATTTGAATAACTTCTTGTATAATCTTGGATTTTATTATCTTCTTTTTTTGTATATTTGATACTATTTTCATCTATGTAGATTGATGCCTCTATAGTTTGTTTAATCATTTTGTGTTTCGATAATATAATAATCATAATTATAAGTGTTGTTACTACTGA
>JAQXHG010000011.1 GCA_029007115.1 bacterium
GTAAAAATATAGCAATATATACGGATAAGTTAGGAAAAGAACATATTGTTTATAGTGATTGTCCTCATTTAAAATGTAGTTTGGTATTTAATGAAGTAGAGAAGACTTGGGATTGTCCTTGTCATGCTTCTAAGTTTGATACAGATGGGAATTGTATCAATGGACCTAGTAATTATAATATTAAATATAATAATGATAAAGAATAAATAAAAGGGATTGTAACGAAATTATTTCATTACAATCCTTATCTATTTATTATTATTTTAATAACAATTTAACATGATAGTATTCGTATTCACTCTGTTTTAATTTTTCTAAAGTAATATCATAGTGGGTTTTTAAATAATCCATAAATTTTTCATCTTCAACTGGTACATAAATAGTAATATAATCATAACCTTCATCTTTTAAA
Organism: bacterium; assembly: GCA_029007115.1. GTDB lineage: Bacteria > Bacillota_I > Bacilli_A > RF39 > UBA660 > CAG-1000. The sequence goes on from JAQXHG010000011.1 coordinate 413, forward strand.
TAGTTAAAAATATGCTCCATCAATTTTTCATCCATGATAAATCTTTTATCTAGTGTTAACCAATTGTTCTTATTGTATATAACAAAATCATTATAGAATTCATTATTTTTATTGATCAAAAAATATCTTGCATTGTTATTTCTAAGTTCAATTCCCATTGGACACTTTATTTGTTTTGTACCATTTACTTCAATAAATTTTCTATAATTACTTTCCATTACTTCATAATTACTAATTTCTTTCATTTTTATTATTTCCTCCACTTTTTTTAACTTATTCTTATATATTTCTCTTTGTTTAATCAATATGTCTAAATTATGATCTTTTAAATATTTTTTTATATCGCTTAATGATATATCTATCTCTTTTAATTTGTTTATAATAGAAATAGTATATATTTGTTCTTCAATATAATATCTATAGCCACTAAAAATATCGGTATAACTAGGTTTAAATAAATCTATTTCATCATAATAACGAAGAGTTGTAACAGATGTATTACTAAGCTTAGAAAACTCATTTATTGTATACATAAAATCTCCTTTCAAGTAGAGTATAACATTATAGTTAACTTGAGAGTCAACATTTTCAAATTATTTATAAAATTAATGTTATTATCATAATTAATGATTTAAAATTTCTTATCCATTTTTTTCGATGATTCTCTTAATTTTTTATCTCTTTCTTTTCTTTTAATTTTTCTTCATTTAAACTATCTATTGGTATTGATTTCATATTATTATATTTACTCATTATCTACCTCCTACTATATCTAAAATAAATATTATATATTTTATTATACACCATTATTTCTTAAATACATACCTTATATTTGGTTTATTTACATTAAATGAACTTAAATTTTACTATTCTTTGAAATTTAGTTTTTCAATAATCTATTCTTTCTTTTAAATAATCTATTTATATTTTAGAAATGGCATTCCATTCTTAATAAACAAAAAAATCAATTCCATTTCTAGAATTGATATTTATTTAAAAGCTGAACACATGTCCAACCAGATTACTCTATGGTGCCAAAAAGAGGAATCGAACCCCCAACCTACTGATTACGATTCAGTTGCTCTGCCAATTGAGCTATTTTGGCGTGGTTACCCTGGTAGGATTCGAACCTACGCATGCTGGAGTCAGAGTCCAGAGCCTTTCCACTTGGCCACAGGGTAGTACAAATAAATTTTATCAAATTTTTAATAAAATGTCTCTATTTTAATAAAAAATTATTTAAAGTTGTTAATTTTATAGATATTTTACATAAAATATGATATAATCTATCCGACATGGGGCTGTATTGATTCGACAAGATTATATTTTGGTAGAATGCATGTAGTAGGCATACTTTAAATGCAAAAATAAAATAATCGGAAAAGATTATAGTTTTTCTCCAGCATTTGCTTAATTTAAGTAAATATAAGGAGCTTCCACTAACTTTTTGACTCACGGAAGTTAATTGGGAGTTATATAGTGAGCTATATTAAAATTATGTTTATGAATTTTAATGAATGAACAATAAACTTAGAATAATAAAAGAAGTTGGCAATCTACTTTATTATTTGAAATTAAAAACCAACTAAACATGTAGATATTCTATGGGAATGAATTTTGGACAGGAGTTCGCTACTCCTCAGCTCCACCATAATGATATTAACACTCATAAAATGAGTTTTTTTATTGTAATTAAATCTAATATTTGACAAAAATAGTATTATTTCATACAATAATTTCATGAGAAAAGATTTAATAAAAAAAATAGAACTGATATTTGTAAATACTATCACACTAACAAGATTGTTTGGTGCGATTGCTTTACCATTTATATATAAGTATTATGGTTCTAGTACTTTTGCATTTTGGACTATAATATTGTTTTTAACTGACTTTTTAGATGGTTTTTTAGCAAGGACATTTAAAATATCTACATTTTTTGGATGTGCATTAGATGCTCTTAGTGATAAAGTATTAAATGCTTGTTCATTTATATTATTAAGTTTAATAAATACTTCTTTATTATTACCATTAATATTAGAAATATCAATTATGTATACATCTTACTCAACATATAGATATGGTGGTAATGTTCAATCTACTAAAACAGGTAAAATAAAAACCATAATATTAGATATTTGTATAATAATGTGTTTTATATTAATAAGTTTACCTAAATATAATATTGATAGTAGTATTATTTCTTATTTAATAAATAATACTCAAAGTTTTATTTATTTCTTTAGTTCAATTATAACAATTTCTTGTATAATTGCATTACTAGATTATATAAAATTAAATACTCAAGCAAGAAAGAATCCTATTTCTAATAAAATTAAATTAACTAAAAAAACTAGAAAAACATTTAAAAAATTGATAAATGATGCTTTTGATACTAATTATTATCAAAAACATAAAAATGAATCAATAATGCAACAACTTTATGTATAAAATAAAACCAAAGTTACACTTTGTGTCTTTTAATTTACACATTTATTGTTTTATGATAGAATATATTAGAGGAAGTGGTTAGATGAAGAAAATTAAAATAATTCTAATAATTATAATCGCGTGTTTAGGTGCAACAATAATATATAATAAGTTTGATGTAAAAGAAACAGATACAACTGAAATAGATAAACATTTAGCTGAATATACTTTACTAAATGATGATAATATTTATGTATTTAAAAATATAGATGAAATCATTAATATTATGAATAATAAAACTGGAATTATACTATTTTGTAATCCTAGTTCTAATTGGTGTCAATATTATTTAAAAGCTATTGATGATATTGCAAAAAGTAATAATATTAAAGAAATATACTATAATGATATAAAAGAAGATAGAAACAATAATTCATTAAAGTATCAGAAAATAGTAAGTAAATTATACGACTATTTAGATACTGATGATACAAATAACAAAAGACTTAATATGCCCTATTTATTATTTATTAAAAATGGTAATGTAGTTGCATATGATAATAGATTTTCTATGGTAAGCAGTGAAATTACTGCAGAGGAATATTGGAATGATCCTGATAATGTTATGGATTTTGAAAATCAAATTAATGAATATATATATCTTCTTAATAAAGAAGATATTGCACAATAGGAGGAATATTTTATGTATTATCAATATGTTATTATAATTATAATTCTTATATTAATTTCTTTTATAATTATTAAATTAAGAAGAAAAGATTTTAATATTGAAATTAATAAACTAATTCAATATTTAGGTGGTAAAGAAAATATAATAGATTCTCAAATTAACTTATCAAGACTAAAAGTTACACTTAAAGATATAAGTATAGTTAATAAAGAAGGTATACAAAAATTAGGAGCTAAAGGAATTGTTGAGATAGATAATCAATTAAAAATTATATTAGGTCCTAATTCAAAACAATTAAAAAAATATATGGCTGATTTAAAATAAACTACTTTTAAAAGTAGTTTTTTAATTATTAATAATATGGTCCATAATAACCACCATATGTATATGGATATGAATATGGAACAGGTCTTGGCCTATATGGATTAAAAAGATTTACTGCTACTCCACCTGTTAAAGCACCAAATAAGAAAGGAGCTGCAAAGCCAAATCTATTATCATTTTTATATTTGAAATTACTATACATATATTTCACCTCTAATTTATAGTATGAAAAAAGCACTAACTTGATTGTGCTTTTAAACGATATAAATTAAATGAAGGTTTATTTAAAAATCTATAATTATAATTATTTGTACCAATTCCACTAGATATATAAATATTAGTAAGACCTTTACTATAATATTCATCATAATACTTATATGATCTATCATCTATAAATACTCCGCCTAAATAAGGTATTCTAATACTACCTCCTAAACTATGTCCTCCAAGTATTAAATCAACTTCATAAGAACTTTCATCAAGTGCTTTAATAGTTTTTCCATCATGTACTAATACCATTGTATATTTTCTATTTTCATCACTATAAAATTCAAATGATTTATTTAGATCAGTCTTTTCTTTTATAGACGATGGAAAACCTACTATATAAATAGGATTGTTATTATTATAATATATCGTATCATAACTATTATTAAGCAATATAAAATTAGAGGCAGTCATAACATCTTCATATTTATCATATGAATAATCATAATCACCATAAATAGCATATTTAGAAATATTAGCATCAATTAAAGACAATTGTTCTATCAGAAAGTTAGTATCACTATCAGTAATATTTTTATTTTTATCTACTAAATCACCGGTAAATACAACAATATCAGGTCTTAATTCATTAATTCTATTAACTAACTTTTTTATATCATTATTATCTATAGTTGATTTATATAAAAGATCGGAAAAATGTACTATCTTTACACCACTAAAATTAGAAGTTAATATACTACTTTCTACTCTATATTCTTTAACCTTTAGACCTTTAATTCCAATATATTTGGCATCTAGATATAAACCTGTACACAATATAATAACTAATAATAACAAATATAATAACTTATGAGACTTTTTCTTCTCTTTTTCTTTATTTTCTTCTCTTTCCATTACATAACACCACTAATATGAACTAATAATAAAAGTATGCAAGTCACACTATTATGAAAAGCATGCATAGTTATAGATGTAAATGTAGTTTTAGTTTTTTCATTCATAAGGGCGAATGCAAATCCTAAAGAACCATAAGGTAATATATAAATTAAATCAGTAAATGCAAAAGTATTATTAATAATATTTGTCATTAAATGTGCTCCGCCAAATAATAAACCAGATACTAGAGCAAATATATATTTATTTTTTAATACAGTACTTAAACTCTTTCTAAATGATAACTCTTCCGCTAATGGAGCAAATATTGCGATATTTATAAATGCATATAAAGGTAAATTATAAAGTAATGTTCTTACACCACTTTCATTTTGTGATATATCTTTTAATACTATAGTTATTATCAAATTAAAAAATATCATACATAAATATCCTGCTACATAATATTTAAATCCATTCTTTATACAATCTTTGAAATTATTTTTAAATGTTTTAAACTCTTTATTTAAGTCTTTATAATATACAAAAAATAATAATAAGATAAATATTATTTCACTTAATATACTAGATATAAGACTATTTATCCCAATTGATATAAAAAATAATTCTAATAATTCTGGAAGTATAAAAACACTAGATAATATTACAATACATAATATAATATTAGTAATTATTGTTCTTTGACTGGTTAATTTAAAAGTTTTAGTTAATTTATTAAATGATTTTTTTATGCTCATATAATCCTCCTTATTTTTCTTCTATTAATATTATATAACAATAAATATTTTTATTAAAGTAAAAGTTAACTTATTTTACTAAGTTAACTTTAATATGAGTTTTTTTACCCTTAGATATAACCATATCATTAATTTTATCTAATTCAATTATTTTGTTTGGGTCTATTTGCTTTTCACCATTTAAACTAATACCATTACCAATAACTAATCTTCTTGCTTCACTCTTAGATGGAGCAATATTAGAAAGTACTAATAAATCTAAAATATTAATATCAGAAGTAATATTTAAATCAACACTAGGCATCCCCTCTTCACTATATCCTTTTGAAAATACTTCTTCGCTAGTCTTTTTTGCTTTTTGTGCCTCTTCTTCTCCATGAATATCTTTAACGATTTCATACGCTAATGCTTTTTGTGCTTTTCTTAATTCCGGATGCTGTTTTGTCTCTTTTTCTAATTCTTCAATTTCTTCTCTTGATAAGAAAGTAAACACTTTTAAATATTCTATTACTTTTGTATCATCTGAATTAATCAAATACTGATATATCTTATATGGACTTGTTTTTTCTTTATCAAGCCATAAGGCATTTCCTTCACTTTTACCAAACTTTTTACCAGTACTATCTAATATTAATGGCATTGTAAATCCATATGCTTCTTTTCCTTCTATTTTACGAATTAATTCAATACCTGTAGTTATATTACCCCATTGATCAGATCCTGCAGCTTGAAGAATACAATTTTTATTTCTAAATAATTCTAAAAAATCAAATCCTTGTAATAATGTATATGAAAACTCTGCATAAGTAATACCTGTATCTAATCTTCTAGCAATTGTATCTTTATTAAGCATATAATTAACATTAATATATTTTCCAATATCTCTTAAAAAATCCAAATATGAAACGTCTTTAGTCCATTCATAATTATTTACTATTTCAGCTTTACCTTCGAGTAATCTACTTACTTGTTCTTTTATACCTTTAATATTTTTTTCAACTGTTTCTTTAGATATTATCTCTCTTTCAGCACTTGGCCTTGGATCTCCAATTAATCCAGTTGCTCCCCCTACTAATAATATTGGATGATGACCATATTTAGCTAGTCTTTTTGCAGTAACTAAAGATGAATAGTGTCCAATATGTAATGAATCAGCAGTTGGATCTGTTCCCCAATAAAAACTAATTTTTTCATTATTAAGTTTATCTTTTAAATCAGGACTACTGATATCTTTAATTAGACCTCTCCACATTAAATCTTCATATAAATTCATAATTTCACTTCCCTTTCACAAATAAAAAGGTACCATTTATAAGGACGAATATATCGTGGTACCACCTTAATTTATAGAATTATTTCTATCTCTAACGATTATAAAGCATCACCTAATTAAACTCCAAAATACGTATATTCATTATAATATTTTATTAGTTTACACCAACCACTAATTCTCTATTTAAACATATTATAACTATTATATTTTATCACTGCTTACTTGAGACAATTATATATAATTTAATTAATTTTGTCAAACAATTAAGTTATATTAACTTATACAAGATAAATCATAACCAAATAAATTTCCAATCACAGTCAATAATGATGGAAATACACCTATAATTACTAAAACAATAGCCATGGAAATACATTTCTTTTTAGCATTACTAATTTTATCAGGATTAGTTATAGCAGGAACAACTGCTAAAGATGCATTAACTAGTGCTATAATCATACCAGCTATTCTCAAAATACTAATACACATTTTTACTATTTTCGTTAAATTAGGCCCTAGTAAATCATTACAATTCATTTTTTCTTCTGAAATAGTACCTGTTGGATTTGAAGTATTCTCTCTTTTAATAACACTACTAATTAGCTGTGAATTAATTGATGCAATGGTACTTAATTCATGGATCTTTTCATTTTCCATTTCATAATTATCAATATATCTTTCTTTCGCATTTACTGAAATAGAAAATAAAAAAACACTACTAAATACTATTAATAATTTAAATAATTTTTTCATATTACTCACCTACTTAAATTAATAATATCACAATTTTAAAAAAATATAAATAAAATAGTTGCAAATTTGACTTGTAGCATCTGTCTTTACACTAAAATTTTATAATCAATGGAAATATTTAGTTAAATATAGTATAATTTATATGGGTGATTACATGAATGACTCATATAAAAATAGAGGTATGTTTCTTGAAAATATATTAAATGATTCAAATACTTATTACAATAGTATTGATAAATCTTTAATATATAAGAAACCTACTCCTATAAAAGTACTAAATGTTACTTATCCATCTAATAAAAGTCATCTTATAGATAAAGCTGTATATTCAAATATATCTACATTAGATTATAATGGCATATATAGAGGAAAATATATTGAATTTGATGCAAAAGAATGTCACAATAAGACATCTTTTCCTATCTCAAATGTAAAAGAGCATCAAATAGAACATATGAAGAAAGTGATTAAACAAAACGGAATAGTTTTTTTAATTATTTATATGAATGATGAATTTTTTCTACTTAAAGGAGAGGATTTTATAGAATTTATAAATAATACAGATAAAAAATCTATCAAATTTGAATATATTATTGAAAAAGGATATAAAATTAAAGAAAGTTATTTGCCAAGACTTAAATATTTAGATACTGTAGATGACGCATATTTTAAGGAGTGATATGAAAAAGAATGGTAAAATAATATCTAATAAGAAAAAATCTTTAAAAGTAACAAAAGATGAAAAAGAAGATATTAAAAATAATAGTGAAAAAAATAAAATAAACAAGAAAAATATTGATGATGAACTAATTTATAAAGCCGATAATAAAGAAGGAGGTTTAGAAGAATTAGATATGAAAAAGAAAAAAAATAAAGCAGAAAAATCTAATAATTCTAATACTAATAAAACAATTAAAAAAAGAAAAAAGATTAGAATATGGTATTGGTTATTAATAACTATTGTAATATTAGTTTTATTAATTTTTCTAGCAGGAATTGGTTTTTGCTACTACATTGTAAGTAGTGCACCAGAATTTAATGTAGAAGAAATGTTTAATAAAGAAGCATCTAGAATCTTTGACTCAGAAGGAAATCTGTTTGCAACTTTAGGTAGTGAGCAAAGACAAAAAGTTTCATACGAAGATTTACCACAGGTATTAATTGATGCAATTATAGCGACAGAAGACTCAAGATTTTTTCAACATAATGGATTTGATGCGCCTAGATTTATAAAAGCATCAATTAGTCAAGTACTAGGAAGAGGTGGTGGTGGTGCCTCTACTCTAACTATGCAACTTTCAAAATTAGAATTTACATCTATTAAATCAGAAGGTTTTGAAGGAATAGTTAGAAAATTTACAGATATCTATATGGCTGTATTCAAAATGGAAAAGTATTTTACTAAAGAAGAAATAATTGAATACTATGTAAATACACCTTGTATGGGTGGTAATATTTATGGAGTTGGTCAAGCAAGTAAATATTACTTTGGTAAAGATGTAAAGGATTTAAATCTTGTAGAAGCTGCACAAATCGCAGGTATGTTTCAATCTCCAAATGGATATAATCCTTATTTTAATCCTAATGATGCAAATGATCGTAAAAATACAGTACTGTATTTAATGAAAAGACATGGATACATAACTGATGAACAATATAAAGCTGCAAGTAGCGTAGAAATTAAAGATTTTCTTATAGAAGCAGTAGCATCTACAAATGAATATCAAGGATTTATTGATACAGTAGTTGAGGAAATAATAGAAAAGACTGGTAATAATCCATATGATGTTCCAATGGATGTATATACAACAATGATTAGAAGTAAACAAGATTTAATTAATAATTTCTATAAGAAATACAAATTTAAAGATTCTAAAGTTGAAGTTGGTATTGGGGCTATTGATAATGATACAGGAGCAATAATAGCAGTTGGTGCTGGTAGATACAAAACAGTAGCAAGATCATTAAATTTAGCAACGTTTCAAAATGTTACAAAAAGAGCTCCTGGTAGTACAATTAAACCAATATTAGACTATGGTCCTGCTATTGAATATGAAAACTTAAGTACTTATGGTCCATTTTTAGATGATAAAATAGTTTATGCTGATAGTTATATGAGAAATTTTAATGTTGGATATAAAGGATTTATGACAATGAGTGATTGCCTAAAAAATTCTATTAATACATGTGCTCTTCAAGCATTTAGAATGACTACTAATGAACAAAAATTAGAATTTGCAGGTAATTTAGGCATTACATTCGATGAAACTTATTTACCTGATTCATATTCAATTGGAACATTCAACGGTGTGTCTCCTATTCAATTAGCAGCCGCTTACGCTGCATTTGGAAATGGTGGATATTACTCTGAACCACATTCATTTACTAAAATTGTATATAGAGAAAGAGAAGAAACATATGAAGTAGATATAGAGAAAAAGAAAGTTATGAAACCACAAACAGCTTATATGATTACAAGTGTTCTTGTAAATGCTACTAATTATAGAGTTAAGGTTTCTGGAACTCAAATAGCAACTAAAACGGGTACTACTTCTTATGATCAAGATTACTTGAAAAAATTTGGCCTTACAAGCAATGTTATTCCTGATGCATGGACTTCTAGTTATACTAAAGACTATGCAATAGCAATATGGTATGGATATGTAGATGGCCTAACAAGTGAAACTGTTAAAAATAAATATTATCTAAAAAATAGTGAATCTGGTACTGAAAGACTTAAAATACAAGCCGCAGTGGTAAATAATTTTTATGAAAAAAATTCTAAATTTACAAAACCTAGTGGGCTTTCAATAGTTCCAGTTGAAATGGAAACTGTACCAGCTCAATCTCCAAGTGAATATACTCCATCTAGTTTAACAAAATCATATATGTTTATATCTGGTACTGAACCTAGTGAAACATCTACAAGATTTAGTCAATTAAATAACCCTACAAATGTAACATATTCAATTAGCGGAAATAATATAAATTTATCTTGGAACTCTCCAGGTGTTCCAGATGCAATTAATACAGATTATTTAAGAACATATTTTAATAATGCTTATTCATCACTATCACCAAAAGAAGAGGACTTAGCACTAAAATATTTAAATAATAGAATTAAATATAATGATAATAATATTGGTACATTTGGATTTGAAATATATTTAACACAAGGAGTCGAATCTACATATGTGGGATATACAGATGCTACAACATATACAATAGATACACTACAATATGCAGGCGCATATGATGGAGTTATAATTAAATCAGCATATTCTAAATGGAAAAATAATGCATCTTCTGGTACAAAAATAGTATTTGATAATACAACACCGGGCAATGGTGATTCAACTAACACTCCTAACCCACCAGTTGAAACAATAAAAGATTCAGATATAACAGTTAAAATGAGTGGACTTTCTCAATCATTAAAGGTAAACGATACATTCACTGAACTTGGCACTTATGCAATAGATTCAATTAAATATAATAATCAAGAAGTAAAATCAAATGTTACTAATTTAAGTGTTGTTACAACATCAATTACTAAAGATGGCTCAACTACTTCAATTCCACCTACTGATATAACACATAATGTTGGAACATATAAAGTAGTCTATACAGTAACATTCACATATAAAACATTACTAGTAAATAGAACATTTACACAAACAGTTGTAGTAAACTAATATAAAAACACAATTCTAGAAATGAATTGTGTTTTTATATTAATTAATCACTTATTTATTATAATATTTACAAATAGATTTTAAATTACATTCATCACATTTTGGTTTCTTGCTTGTACAAACGTATCTTCCAAATAATACTAATTGTGAATTTACTCTATTCCATTCATTTTGATTGAAATATTTTTTTAATTTTATTTCTGTTTTAATAACATCATCTTTATCATTAGTAATTCCAAGTCTCTTAGCAGTTCTAAAAACATGTGTATCTACTGCAAAAGAAGGTTCATTAAACAATTCAGACAAAACAACACTAGCAGTTTTTCTTCCAACACCAGGCAAACTTTCCAAAAAAGTTCTATCTTTAGGAACATATCCTATTTCCATTAATCTAGAAACAATTTGTTTAAAATTATTAGCTTTAGTCTTATATAAACCAATTTTTTTAATATATTTAGATATTTCATCAACAGTAAGAGTATCTAATTTACTTAAAGTATTATATTTGCTATATAAATCCTTAGTAACTTCATTAACACTCTTATCAGTTGTTTGAGCAGACAACATGACTGATAGTAATAATTCATAATCATTAGTATACTTTAATTCACATTTAGGATTATTAAATAATTTATTTAATTCATTAATTATAATATCTTTATTCATTATCATCTAACCAATCATAATCAAACATTTCTGTAGTTTCTTTTTCTTCTATAATACGACTTTTAACATTTTTTTTAGACCATTCATAAATAATTTTATCAATATATTTAAAATTAGTAACACCATTTAATATTGCTTCTTTTAATGCCTCTTTTATTGTATTTTCAGAATTTCCATTTTCTAGCCACTTATTAATTAAGTCATATTCAAAAGATGAAAGAGTTCTTCCAAGTTCACTTTCAAATAAAGCAAATATATCAGTACTTTTATCTTCTGTTTTTTTATTTAATGCAAGTCGATCATAGAATGGATTTAAATTAATTTGTTCTTGAATCTTACCACCTATTTTAGTAACTTTCATTTCAATATATTTTTTATTTAATAAACTACTAAATACACTTGAAATCTTATCATCATCAAATCCAAGTTTTTCTTTAATACTATCACTATCTAAATCAACTGAAACATTAATAAAATATAATAAAAGTAAAAACTCATCTAGATTAATATCTAAATTTGAAATACATTTTATTATATTTGAATTAACAACAAAATCTTTAGTTATAAACGAATTTCTTAAATCTCCCATATTATAAATTCCTCAAGTATTCTTCTATCGCACTACTTTCATTTGCCAAATAACCCTCTATTATTTTTCTTTCAATATCTCTATATACTTTTTTAAAATTATTAGCACTTACATACTTTATCATAAGACCAACTGATAAATCAATATCAATTATACTATGAAGTGTTACAAGTTCTTTTAATGATTTTACTTTATCTATCATATTAAGAATAGAAGCAGCATTGTAAATTACATCATCACTATATTTAGATACATCATTTACATCTATATCACCAGACTTAATAATTTTAATAATATCATCTATTATTTTTCTTTCCTTATTTGAAAAAGGTAAATCTGTTTCTATCTGAGCCCATATACCATATCTATTATATGTTTCCTTTATATTATAAATTTCCATATTTAAATGTATATTAAAGTATTTTTCCAAATTATATCTTTTAATAAAGAAGAAAAATTTATAAGAATTTTTACTATCAAATATTTTATCTAATTCTCTTTTTTTATATTCATTTGGTATTTCACTTACAAGATGCGCTTTTTTTGTTGACATAAACTCTAATATTTCTGGTGATAAATCAAAATCTAATGTACATGCAAACCTAAGTGCTCTTATTATTCTTGTTTTATCTTCTCTTAATTTTTTATCAGTATCCCCTACCACTTTTAATACTTTAGCATTTAAATCTTTTCTAGCACCTAAAATATCAATTAATCTTCCATTTGAATCAATTGCCAATGTATTAATAGTAAAATCTCTTCTTAATAAATCTGTTGCTAAATCCTTGGCTGGTGCTATTTCAGAAGGTTTATTTCTTCTATATCTAAGTTCTTTTCTATAAGAAGTTATATCATATGAATATCCATCTTTTTCTATATGAAAAGCATAATATTGTTTATGTGCTACTCCTCTATCTTTAAATAATTTAATTATAGTATCAATTGGTGCATTAGTGCATATATCTATATCTTTTGATTCAATACCTAAAAGGTAGTCTCTAACATAACCACCTACAATATACGCTTCATATCCATTATTTACTAATATATCTACTATCTCTTTCATATTCTAATAATAACATATATAAATTTTTTTTTAAAGAGAAATTATTAAATAAATATGACTTATTTAAAACTTACTCTATTTTAATAATATATTGCAAAATGAATGATTTTATGATATTATATTTGTCAATTTAAGAAAGGGGATTTTAAATGAAAAAAGATGGATGGAAAGCACTAATTTTAGCTGCTAATATATTTTTAATGAGTGCATGTTATGGAATTAAAAAATCTAATAATAAAAACACTGAAGTAAAAAAAGAGCCTATCGAAGTTATTAGTGTTGCTCAAGGAAATAATAATGAAACAAACGAAATAATATATGTTGAACCAACATTAAATCCATCACCAGTAATAGTTCCTGATAACAGTCTTCCATATACACAAACAAATAATTGCTTAGATGAAATAGCAGAAGATGTAATAAAAGGTAATTGGGGAAATGGTGAATTAAGAAAGCAATTATTAACTGAAGCAGGATATAATTATAATGATGTTATGAGAAGAGTAAATGAAATACTTGGATATACTAAAGAAGAAAATGATTATTATAATGAAACAGAATTAATTCCTAAAGAGGAATACAATATTAGTGGTTCTGCTGCTTATTTAAATAAAGATGCTATTTTATATGATGAAAATAATAATTCAATTTGCTCATTAAATAAATATGATAAAGTTATTTTAGGCGCTTCTTATAATGGAAATAAAAGATTAGTTACTATACCATATTTATATCAAGGATATATTGATGAGAGTGCATTAACATCTCTTCCTAATACTTATATTGAAGTAGATATATCCTTACAAATAGTAAAAATATATGTGGATGATGAAATTGTCTTTGAAGCAGATGTAATAACAGGTAATCCAAATAAAGGAACTATTCCTGGCACTAATCTTGGCTGTACTGAAGTTTCACGTATAGAATATGACACATATTTAATTGGAAAAAATTATAAAAAACATGTAAATATATTTGTTGTATTTAATGATAATGAAGAAGGCTTTCATGGTGCAGATGAATGGAGAAGCCATGATGAATATAATGATAAGACAAGATATCTTACAAATGGATCTAATGGTTGTGTAAATATGAAAGATAATGACGCAATGACTTTGGGAGAATATGCAGAAGTTGGTACTAAAGTATTAATTCATAAATAAAAATGATTTCTAAAGTTATTAAAAAATAATCGATAAATAAACACTTATCGATTATTTTTTATTTTTATAAGAATTTTTATAACGAAAACAAACTAGTTATATAAGGATTTATGATATCTGTTAAGAATAATACAAGCAATGCACCTAATAATAAAAATGGTCCAAAAGGAACGAGTCCTTCTTTGTTCTTTTTTAATGTAATAAACGAAAAAATTAATGCTAATACAGAGGCAAAAAATAAAGATATGAAACTATTTAATAAACCAATAGACATACCTATTACACCCATTAATTTAATATCACCATCACCTAGTGATTCCCTTTTAAATACAGAGTTTCCAATTATTTTAATACCAATCATCACTAAAAATAACATAACACCAGATATAATTTTAATTAATACATCCATTGGTTCTAAATAAAATATCATAGATATAAATATTCCAATACAACTAAATATTAATACTCTATCAGATATATAATAATATAGAAAATCACTTACTATTGTTACTATTAATGCACACGATAATATAATAGATAAGAAGAATTCTAGTGAAATACCAAATAAATTATAACTAAATACAAATAGAAAAGCACATAATATTTCACAAAAGAAATATATAAAACCAATCTTTTTTTTACAATAAAAACACTTTCCACCTAATAATATATATGATAATATTGGTATGTTCATAAACCATTTTAAAGATTTATTACAATTAGAGCAAAAACTACTTGGATAAGTAGTTTTTATTTTATTTGGTATTCTATATCCCATACAAGCAAGAAAACTTCCAAATACAGCTCCAAGAACACCTAAACATACACTATAAAATATTTCCATAACTCCCACCTTAAGCAACCGTTGAATAAATTCCAAACATTGGTACTAAAATTGCAACTAAAATAAATCCTACAACAACTGCAAGAAATAAAATCATAACAGGCTCTACAAAAGTCTTAATCATAGCAACAGTAGATTTCTGTTGTTTTGTATAAAAATCTGCTACTTTATCTAGCATTTCAGCTAGTTCTCCAGTAGACTCTCCCGTTACAATCATAAAATATGCAACATCTGGAATTGCCCAGTGATTTTGAAATGTTTCACTCATTTTGTTACCTTTAATTAAATTTTGAATTGTTCTTAGTTCTAACTCTCTATATATCTCATTATTAGTTATTTTTGCAAGGATATCAATACTATCAGTAAGTAATACATTATTCTTCTGTAATGATGCAAAAGTTCTTGAAAACATACTCATTTCTTTTGAAACTATTAATTGTCCAACGACTGGTAATTTCATAAATAATGTTTGCATAGATGTTCTAAATGCTTTTACATTTTTGTAAAGAAGAACATATCCAAATATAATTACCAATACAACTAATATTATATACATATACTTTTCTTGTAAAAATGCAGAAATATCTAAAGTAATTTGTGTGATTTTAGGTATTTCACTACCCATAGATGCATAAACATCCACAAACTTAGGAACTATATATGTAAGCATAAATACAACAATTACAATAGCAAATACCAATACTATAGAAGGATATGCCATAGCACTTATAATTGCTTTTTTAGTATCCTCTGCTTCTTGATAATATTCACTCATTTCATCAAGTGTATCTTCTATACTACCAGTCATTTCCGCTGATTTAATCATATTTACAAGTAATGCTGGAAAAGATCCTTCTTGCTTAGCTAAAGCTTCTGAAAAAGTTTGTCCCATAGATAACTCATATACGATTGCTTCATATAACCCTTTATATTTTTTTCTTTTATCTTGTTGCGATAAAACCTTTACAGAATCTGTAAGCGGAATACCAGCTCTTATATATGTAGATAATTGAGTTAACCAGAAAACTAAATCTTTAGTTTTCATTTTAGATTTTTTTCCACCAACATCTCCATGTAAAAAATCAATAAGTTTACTTGTTTTTATACTATATATTGTCATTTT
Source organism: bacterium (assembly GCA_029007115.1). GTDB lineage: Bacteria > Bacillota_I > Bacilli_A > RF39 > UBA660 > CAG-1000. Next base: position 16,889 of record JAQXHG010000011.1, read on the forward strand.
TTCATCAGTTAAATAAGAATAAACATCTAAAGTCGAAAAAGCTGGGAAATATCCTTTTACAAATTTTCCATTTTCATCTTTAGCAAAATATTCATAAGTATGTTTTTTATCACTCTTAATAGAATCTTTTTCTTTATCTAAAACATACGGTACCAAAGATGCTTCTAATTTAGTTCTTTTTGCTTTAACTGATGGTAAATTCTCATACCAATTGTTAATTTTGTCAGAAAGACTTCCAACTAAACCTTTTTTACCTTTATCAATTGCATTCGGATTTGAAGTTACAGCAGTACTTGTAGTATCAGTAGTATTTATGTCTTCAGTTTTTTTCTTATCCAAGCCTAATATTTTCTTTGGAAGTTTTAGAAAAACATAGTTAATTCCTCTACCAATTCCTAATATAAATTCAGAAAATTCTTTACCAATTCCTTTCACTTTATCACCTACTCTTGATATGATTTAGAATAAACAAGCACACAAAAATTTCCTCTTTACCCTATATTAGCATTATATCATAACTAATAAAAAATAAAAACAGATTTTTATTATTTTTACTTTTATATCAACATTTTAAATTTATTTAATAAACTATTATAGGTGATTTAAATGAATTTATCTTCAATATTAAAATCAATAAATATTTCTAATATTGCTAAGAGTACTAGTAATACTCTAAATGTGGTAAAAAAAATAATACCAGTATACAAAGAAATAAAACCATTTATTACTAAAGAAAAATCTATTTTTAATAAAGATGAACAAAAAAAAGAAAGTAATATTACTACATCTAATGATAATGAGTATAATGACTCTCTTACTTTCTTTAATTAATTATTCATTATTATCAGAACTAAGTATAGTTAAAAATGCTTCTTGTGGTATAGATACACTACCTACTTGTTTCATTCTTTTTTTACCTTCTTTTTGTTTTTCTAAAAGTTTACGTTTACGAGAAACATCACCACCATAGCATTTAGCTAATACATTTTTTTTCATTGCAGGTATATCTTCACGAGCAATTATTTTAGACCCAATACTTGCTTGTATAGGAACCTGAAACATTTGTCTAGGAATAACTTTTTTTAAATTTTTGCATACTATACTTCCTCTTTTATATGCAAAATCTTTATGTACTATTATACTTAAAGCATCAACTATTTCTCCATTTAATAATATATCTAATTTTACTAGTTTACTCTCAACATTACCAATAAATTCATAGTCAAAAGATGCATATCCTTTTGTATAACTTTTTAATTTATCAAAAAAATCATAAACTATTTCTGATAACGGTAAATTATATGTTATATTTACACGAGTTTCATCAAGATAACTCATATTTTTATATATTCCTCTTTTATCTTGACACAATTCCATTATTGAACCTACATACTCACTTGGTACATAAATATTGCAGGATACGAAAGGCTCTAATATTTTAGAAATTTTTGTTGGTTCTGGCATTTTAGATGGACTATCTATATTAATACTTGTTCCATCGCTTAAAACAACCTCATATATAACACTAGGTGAAGTTGCAATTATATCTATTTTAAATTCTCTTTCAATACGTTCTTCTATTACATCCATGTGTAACATACCTAAAAATCCGCATCTGTACCCAAAACCTAAGGCAGTTGAAACCTCCGGTTCAAAAGAAAGTGAAGCATCATTTAACTTTAGTTTTTCAAGTGCATCTCTTAAATCATTATACTTACTTGAAATAGTAGGATAAAGTCCTGATAATACCATTGGTTTCATAGGTTTATAGCCTGGTAATGCTTCAACTTTATCACCATCTATACAAATGGTATCCCCAACTTCTACTTCAGTAATGCTCTTAATAGATGCGCTAATAAAGCCAACTTCTCCAGAT
>JAQXHG010000012.1 GCA_029007115.1 bacterium
TAAATATAAATGGCAATTCTTATCGTTTAAAAGATAAATTAAAAATAGATTCAGATGTCTCTGAACCTATGCATAATTAATTACATTTTTTGTACATTTTTATTTTCAACTTTTTGTACATTTTTATATTGACTTTAACAAGATTAAAGTCAAAGGTTAAGAAAAAGAGAAAAACTTATACAAAAAGAGAAAAATAATTTTCTCTTTTTAATGTACAGGTTTTTAATTGATGTCTACCAAACTGGGTTCACATCATGTCCAAGAAACGGGGTTCATATCATATTAATCAATCTTTTATTTTACTTAATAACAAATTTTAGTCGTGATGGTTTACCTGAAGTTGAATTGAATTTATTTGCATCAGTTTGTGTTCTAGCGTATCCTTTTGTGGCTTTTGAATACTCAAACATTCTACTCATATCTGTTACATTGCTTGTATCAAAACTACTTAAATCTAAACTTGTTGCTTTTGAATAACTAAACATATAACTCATATCAGTTACTTTACTTGTATTAAAATTACTTAAATCTAAACTTGTGGCCTGTGAATCATAAAACATAAGACTCATATTAGTTACATTACTTGTATCAAAACCACTTAAATCTAAGGTTGTGGCTTGTGAAGCCCAAAACATAGCATACATATTAACTACTTTACTTGTATTAAAACTACTTAAATCTAAACTTGTGGCTTGTGAATGATCAAACATATAAGCCATAGTAAGTACATTACTTGTATCAAAACTACTTAAATCTAAACTTGTGGCTTGTGAAGATTTAAACATTTCTCTCATATGAGTTACATTGCTTGTGTCAAAACTACTTAAATCTAAACTTGTGGCTTGGGATTCATAAAACATTTCCCTCATATCAGTTACTTTACTTGTATTGAAGTTTTCTAAACCTTTTATCTCTGTAGCTTGAGACCTACAAAACATCTGAAACATAGTAGTCACATTGCTTGTATTAAAATTACTTAAATCTAAGGTTGTAGCTTCGGAATTAGAAAACATACTACTCATATTAGTTACATTGCTTGTATTAAAACTACTTAAGTCTAAAGTTGTGGCTTGTGAGCCAGTAAACATCCATCTCATATTAGTTACACTACTTGTATCAAAACTACTTAAATCTAAACTTGTGGCTTGTGAACTCCAAAACATATATGACATATCCGTTACATTGCTTGTATTAAAACTACTTAAATCTAAACTTGTGGCTTGTGAATTAGCAAACATATATGACATACTTACAATAGGTTTACCATTTATACTTGAACACAATTCACTGGTTACTGGTTCTGTACTTGCTTTATCTGTTAATTGTACTCCCCATCCATCAGCGCTTATATCTTTCCATATAAATATATTGGTGTAATATACACCTTTTTGCTTATATCTATATGTGTATTGCCCATTTACATATTCAGCACCTTGCATTAAATATCCATCATATATACAATTATATTTTGTATTATCCAATTCCCAATTTGTATATAATGTAATATTACAATCTCCAGAAACAATAGATGGACAAATTTTTTCTGCACTATAGTCTACTGTTTGATCAAAACACTCTCCACTTCCATCAGGATTAGTACACCATTCTTTTCCTGATAAAGCAGTATATCCTGTTTTTGTTAATTTTATATAATCAGAATAATTATAATTTGGTAAATTTATATTTTCAGTATAATTTCTAGAATAAAATGATTCAATATAATTATTATTATTATCCTTTGATCTCATAATATTTCCATTTTCATTTAATTGCCAATAATATTTTGTTCCTTTAAGTTCAACTTCTTTTTTAATAGTAGCACCATTAGCATTAAATATAATATTAAGTTTATTTGGAGTCCAATATGCATATAATGTTTTATTGGATGCTATATTCCAAATATTTGCACTTGTTCCATTTGCATTATAATATTTTGTTCCTAAACCACCTTTTTCAGTATAATATCCTGCAAATTTATATCCTTCTCTTGTTGGCAATTTTGTTATTGTTGGCATCTTACTATCATATGTTGCAGTTACACTTGGAGTCCCTCCTTTACCTTCCTGTTGATCAAATTTTACTGTATATTTATTTGCTGTATATCTTGCATACATTGTTCCATCAGTTGTATATCCTGATGTTGATATTAAATTGCCTGCTTCATCTATTAATTTAATATCTGATGTTTTATCTAAATAAAATCCATTAAATGTATATCCTGTTTTTGTTGGAAGTTTATCTAGTTTAGTTATTTGTGTTTCAGTAATTCTATCATCTTTTTCTTTAAACCAATATCTATTTGGTGCTAAATATAATTCTTTTGTATCTATTTTACTACCACCATTAGTATCTAATGATATTTTGTAAACTGTTACTATAAAATTAATTTTACATGATAAATTACTTTTTACATTTGAAACCCTAATCATATGAGTATTAATTAATTTAGAAATATTAATAGAGCAATCAGTATTATAATACTCATAACCACTACTTGGACATAATTGAATATCTATATTTTCATCTTCATATATAGAAGTTGTAAGAATTTGGTTTGGATTATTACATCCATTTCCTAATTTATCACTTATTCCTCCTTTTTTATAATCAGTTGTTGATAATATTAGCTTATATTTTGGTAAAAAATACCATGGATTACTTCTAGTTCCATTTCCATTTACTCTAGTTCTAGGAAGTATAAATTCAGTAACTCTTACACCTGACATATTAGTTTTTTCATATTCTTTATCTGTATAATCAATTACATATCTTTTATTATTATTAGATAATCCTGGTGTTAGAGTCCAATATTGTACTCCAGGGGATAAATAAGACTTATTATTATAATTTGTTATTAAGTATTCTTTTCTACTTAAAAAACCTCCATGATTAAAATTATCATTTTTTAATGTTTCATCATAATAATATCCACTTTCTGGAAATAATATATAATTTTGATAATCTACAAAACCATCTATGTAAGAATTAGCATAATTTATAGATGTTTGATAATTTTCATCTGCTATTACCATAAATGGAATTAGCAATATAATTAATAAAATAATTTTTTTAATACCCTTTAACATATTATCACCTATTATAATAATATCAACTTGATATAATTATTTCAATATATTTTATTTATACATAAAGAAAAACCTATAAATATTTTTTTATAGGTTAATTTCTTTTTAAATGTAATTTGACTAAAATTTTATTAATAAATTCATCACCTAATATAGAATTTAAACTACCATTTTTGTAAGTTATTAATAAATATATAGACATTCCATAAATACCATGTATTATTAATGAAATCATTGATGTAATAAATGTATATTCAAAATTAATATAATATTTACTAATTAATACAGGTATTAGTATTAATATACATGGGAATACTAATTTCTTTAATAAATTTAGTGTATTTTGATAATTCATTTTCATTGTCTTATTTAAATATCTAAGTGATAAAATAATTGATGTTAAATATCCTATACAAGTTGCTACTACTGTTGCAACATAAGGAGCAATTCCAATTATATTAAATAATAATATAAGAGGAATATCAAGTAGTGCATTAAGAATTAAACCTGTTATTGAATAAATATAAATTTGTTTAAATTTCTTCATACTTTGTAATGTTGTACTAAGAACACTCCATATTCCTAAAAATATATGGCTTATAGAAGAAAATTTAAGAATCATGTAACCATAATTGCTAGCACCATAAAATATATAATAAGCTTCTTTTGATAAAAGTATCAATAGCAGTGACATAGGTATAGTTATAATTAACATAGTAGATAGAGCTTGATTTACTCTATAATTAACTGCTTTCATATCTTTTTTAATAAAGTTTGATGTAACATGAGGAATTATATTAGTAGTAAGAGCCATTGATATTGCAATAATAATGGTACAAATCTTTGGTGCCCATGTTGATACTATACCAGAGACAATTTCACTTTCCATTGCAGTAAATCCTATCATATTAAGTCCCTTAATAATTAATTTTATATCTACAAGTGTATATATATTATCCGTTATTGATATTAATACTATAGGTAAACAATATGTAATTATTTTCTTCATTATAGTTTTATTACTTGTTTGATCTTTATTTTCTTGAGTTGGAAATTGTGTTTTATTATCTTTAACTTTCTTTATTAAATATAAATATGCAACAAGTCCACCAAAAAAAGTACCACTAAGTGCAATACATACACCATTTGTTATATTCATTTTTAATAATTTTATTGAAACAAAAGATCCAATTAAAACTATTATTATTCTAACTATTTGTTCTATTACTTGGGCAACTGATGTAGGAACAACAAATTTATGTCCTTGCATATAGCCTCTTAAAACACTTAAAAAAGGAATAATTAATAGACATGGAGATATTGCTTTAATAACAGAAGATACTTCTTTTATAGAATGCCCACCAACTACATCAGAAAGTATAAACTTTGCTAGATAATCTGAACCAAAAAACACAAGTATAAATGATACTATTGCAAGTACACTAATTAACTTTTTTCCTTGCTTATATGCTCTTTCTTTAGCATCATACATATTAAGAGCTATATATTCACTTATTATCATACTAATTGCTATTGGTATACCTGCAGTAGATATATTTAAAAACAAATTATATATATTATATGCATAACTATATAAAGTTCCACCCTCAGGACCAATTATTTGATAAAAAGGAATTACATATAATGCACCTAATACTTTAATAACTATAAGTAATATGGATGTAATAATTGTTCCTTCTATAAAAGTATTAGCTTTTATTTTTTTATTTCTTTCTTTTTTCATAATTTTATCTTATCCATCTCATCGCCTAATATATCAGCTATTTGTTTTAAATGACCTTCATGTTCATCATTAAATAGATAATATTGTACAAGACCATAACTAGGATACTCATTTCCTTCCATTATAACTGGACCATCTTTTGTAATAGCAATATCCCAACCAACATATCTAATTTCAGGTACTACAAGAGCAGCTTCTAAAGCCATATCGAATGCTTCTTTTACATAAGGTACTTTTACTGTATTAAACTTAATTTTTTTAATTGGATGTTCTTCATAAATATTTGCAACATCATCTATAACTCTTGATGAAATTGTTCCATCTTCACTAAGTCTCATATAAGCATCACTACATCCAATTGCAATAGCATCATCTATATTTATTCTAAGAGCGTTTCCAATTATATATGCTTTATTATCTTTAACTAAAGTAACTATTCTAAAAGAATTAACTGCATATGGATTTAATTTATTTAATTCTTCATGCTGAACTATTTCATCTTCAATTAATATTAATTTCTTTTTCTTTAAATCATTATATAATTTATCAATATTCTTTTCATTTTTTAATACTATTTTCTCTATACCATGGCCACCAAAGTCAGTTGGAGGTTTTGCAAATATTACTTTTTTATTTTTTATAAAATTTTTAAATTCGGAAATACTAGTAGTTCTAAGATCAATAAATTCTCTTCCTAAATATTTTTTAAATATTTTATTAAAAACTAATTTATCAGACATAGTTGCTATATAAGTTTCTTTATTTAAATACTTAAGTAATTTATAAAATGATTTAGTTGTAACAAATGTTTTCTTTTGTTCTTTTGTTAAATTAATATAATCTCCCTTTAAGTAATCAGTATATCCTATACCATATTGTAAAAAATTCTTAATCATATCTAATTTAACATATGTTTTACTTTTATTATTTCTTTTAGCAATATCAGTTGCTAATTTATCTAACTTTTCATAGTTTATTGCTTTAATTTTAGATATCATTACATTTCTAAGTGCCATATTAATATTCCTCCTCATGAACTACTTTATTATTTTTAATATATACTTTTGGTAATTTTTTTCCTATATTTACTAATGTATTATGAAATGATGTATTATTTAGTTGTGCAATATATCCAAGAGTTATTGTATCTCCCACAACTATTACTTCATCATTTAATTTAACACTATCATCTATTTCAATATTCATCATACACATAGATATTTCACCAACAACATTATATTTTTTATTATTAATTAATACATATCTACCATTATGATTAATTCCAATACCATCATCATAACCAATTGGAATAGTTGCTATTTTTGTATCTTTTTTAGCAGTATATAAAAGTCCATATCCTACTTTATCTCCCTTTTTAACCTCTTTTATTTGCATAATATTAGTTTTAATTTTAAAACATTTATTAAGATTAATATCTATATCTTTATATGTTTGACTAATTTTATATTTCTTTACTAAATAGTTAGTTCTAATCTTTCTTAAAATATTTTTAGGACTATTATTAAGTGACTTTAAAGATATATCATATCCATATATAATTGTTCCAATTCTACATCCATTTGAAAATTTTATTTTAGGATGTGATAGTAATATGAAACTACTAGCCATATGAATAATTGGTATACTTTTTAAATCAATATCACTAGTAATTTCCTTAAATCTATCGATTTGATTATCATAAAATTTATCACTAATACCAGGTGTTGCGAAATGAGTATATAATCCTTCTAATATTATATATTTATTATTTTTTAATATATCATATACTTTATTAAATTCTTCTTTATTATTAATACCAAGTCTATTCATTCCAGTATCTATTTTAATATGTATTTTTATTTTCTTATTTTTAACAAATTTAAGTAATTCTTTTGTATATTGTAAATCACATATGGTAAGTGTTACATCATTATTTATTGCTACTTCTATAGAATCTAAATCTATAATTTCACTACATAACACTGGAATATCTTTATTATATTTTCTAATCATTATTGCTTCTTCTAATGAAGATACAGCTAAATAATTAATTCCATTTTCAATTAAAGTATTTACTATATACATACCATGACCATATGCATTAGATTTAACCATAGCTATGTAGTATTTATAATCATTATATTTATTAATGATATTTTTTACATTTTTACCAATATTATCTAAATCAACTTCTACATATGTTTTTCTGTACATGAAACATCACCATTATTAGTTTACCAAAAATCAATATAAAAATCTATTTAATCACAATATTTTACTATATATTGCCATAAAAAAAGAGATTATATAATTATCTCTTCACTAATTTTATCTTTATATGACAAATATATTGGAATATCTTTTCTAATAGCATTTCTATTAACATTATATGCAAGATCAAGTGTATTATCATGATCACTAATGTGTACTAAAATGATATCTTTAGTATCTTCTCCAATAAACATATTTAAATATTTAGCACAATCTTCATTAGATAAGTGTCCCATATCTCCAATATTTCTTATTTTAGTCATTTCATCTTTAGTACCATTCATTTCCATTTCAACATCATGATTACTTTCAAATATATATAAATTTTTATTTTTTAATAAATTATGATATTTAGAATGTATCATACCAGTATCTGCCATATAACAAACGGATTTATTATCTTTTGAAAATACATATCCATAACCGCTTCTATCATGTGATATAGGTACTTTTACTATATCTATACCATCTATATTAACCACGTTATCAATAAATTCATAGTTTTTTAGATAAGCATTTTTGGAATACTCATTAAATGTATTTGATCCAATATAAATCTTAGTATTATATACTCTATTAAATGAATGAATACTTCTTACATGATCACTATGAGCATGAGTAACAATAATAAAGTTAAGTTCACTTGCATCTACATTAATTTCATGTAGTTTATTTTTTATATCAGTAAACCCAAGTCCTGCATCAATTAAAAATTTAATATTATCAAATTCAATATATGTTGAATTTCCAGCACTACTACTACTTAAAACTACTGCTCTCATACTACACCTCAAAATCAAATATTGATAATTGTGAACTTTCTGGCATACTTTCAAAAAGTCCCATTGCTCTCATTTTATCTATTAGTGTTTGAGATACTTTACATCTATTTTGAAAATCCTCAATACTAATAAATTTACCTTTTTTTGCTTCTATTTCTATATTTTGAGCAACTGTTTCTCCAAGACCATCTATTGTAATAAATGGTGGTATTAAAGTATTATCATCTAAAACATCAAATGTTATTGCCTTACTTTTATATAAATCAAAATTAGAAACTTTAATTCCTCTTGCAGACATTTCCAGTGCTACATTTAAACATTCTGATATTCCACTTTCTTTATTAGTTGCATCATATCCTTTATTTTTAATTTCCACTAATCTATCTTTAATAGCATCGTATCCTTTAATCATACATTCAATATCAAATGCTGTTGCTTTAGTTGAAAACCATGATGCATAAAAATATATTGGCATATGTACTTTATACCAGGCAATTCTAAAAGCACTAGTTACATATGCTGCTGCATGCGCTTTTGGAAACATGTATTTTATTTTTTGACATGAATCAATAAACCACTCATCTATCCCTGCCTCTTCCATAGTAGCTCTATGTTCTGCCCAAGTAGATGGATCCTTTGATGCCTTACCCTTACGAACAAATTCCATTATTTTAAATGCTTTGATTGGTTTTAATCCTTTATACATAAGATATACCATTATATCATCACGACATCCAATTACTTCTTTAAATGGAACTCTAATATTACCATTTTCATCTGGTGTACACAAATCTCTTGCATTTCCAAGCCATACATCTGTACCATGAGAAAGACCTGAAATTTTAACAAGTTCTGCGAATGTAGTTGGTTTTGTTTCACTTACCATACCAATTGTAAATGGAGTACCAAATTCTGGTATTCCAAGTGTACCAGTAGGACACATAATTTGTTCACTTGTTACTTTTAAAGCATCCAATGATGAAAAAATACTCATTGTTTCTTTATCATCTAATGGTACTTCAAGAACATCTGTTTTACTCAAATCTTGAATCAATCTAAGTTGTGTTGGATCAGAGTGTCCAAGAATATCTAACTTTAATAAGTCATCTTCTAGAGAATGGTAATCAAAGTGAGTTGTTCTCCATGCAGATGATGAATCATCTGCTGGAAATTGAAATGGAGTAAAATCAGATACTTCCATATAATCAGGTACAACAACTATACCTCCTGGATGTTGTCCAGTAGTTCTTTTAACTCCAGTACATCCAAGTGCTAGTCTCTCTATTTCACAACTTCTTTTATCAAATATTCCTCTGTCTTCAAAATAACCTCTAACAAAACCGTTAGCTGTTTTCTCTGCTACTGTTGCAATTGTTCCCGCTCTATATACATTATCTACACCAAATAATACTTTTGTATATTCATGAGCACTTGCTTGATTTAAATCAGAAAAGTTAAGATCTATATCGGGTACTTTATCTGCATTAAATCCTAAGAATGTAGCAAAAGGCATATCTTGACCATCTTTTTTCATTAAACTTCCACAACATGGACAATTCTTATCTGGTAAGTCAAAGCCACTAGAATAAGTTGCTCCTAAAGGATTATTATTTTCATCATTAAATTCACTATGCTGACACTCTAAACATCTATAATGAGCAGGAAGAGGATTTACTTCTGTAATACCCATCATTGTTGCTACAAAACTACTTCCAACACTACCTCTACTACCAACAATATATCCATCATCATTAGAGTGTTTTACTAATCTTTGAGCAATTAAGTATATTGGATCAAATCCACCACCAATAATACCACCTAATGTCTTTTTTACTTTCTTTGAAATAGAATCATCTGTCATATCACCATCTTCTTCACTATTCCAATTAGATGATACATACTCTCTTAATAATTCTTTTACTTTATCAAAGCCTTCTAAAATGCTTTCATGTAAATTTTTAAATGTCTCGTTTTCTAACTCTTCATCACTTATATTAGGATTATTTTCTTTTATCTTTTCATTCCAATATTTATATATTGCATCCCCATATAATTCTTTAGATATTCTCTCTTCTATATTATGAGGTAAATCTTTTCCATACCACGATGATGCTTTTTCATATACAAGATTTGTAACTACACTAGGACAGTCTAAATAACTTTTTCCATCATCACTTCTTACCCTTGGAGAAAATGGAACACCTTTTGTATCAATTATTACTTCAAATTCTCCTACCATATCAGCAATTTTATTTGAATTAGTTACTACAATTTCATAAGCTTTTTCACTACCAACAAATTCAAAATCATTAAGCATTTCATTTGTTGTTCTAAAATGCTGAGATGGTATAGAAGTTATATTTGTTTTTGCTAATGGGTGTCTACCACCACCGGGTACCTTTTGATTAACAATTATTTCTCTATATATTTTATCTTCACGAGTAAAATGATGAACATCACCTGTTGCAACAATTATTTTTCCAGCATCTTCGGTAGCTTCAATTACTTTCTTGATATGATTTTTAAGTTCCAAACTATTAGCAAAGTCCCCTGTTTGAATTAAATGATCATACACCTCAGGTGGCTGTACTTCGACATAATCATAAAAATTAATTATATTAGTTAATTCTTCGCCATCTTTACTTCTCGCTTCAATAAATACTTCAGACTCATAACATCCACTACCTATTAATAATCCTTCTCTTAATTCATTTAATTTACTTCTAAGTATTCTTGGAGTCTTATATAAATAAGTTGTATTAGCAAGAGATACTATTTTAAATAAATTTTTAAGTCCTACTCTATTTAATGCAATTGCATTAAAATGATATGTTCTTCCAAATTTATGAATTTCATCTTTAGGTATTAGTTTATCTAAATCAGTAATTTTTTCAAAGTTTTGATTAAGTAATTTTTTTAACATCTTATCAAATACTTGCGCTGTTCCTTCAGCATCATAGTCTGCTCTATGATGTGAATCTTCATCAAAATAAACATTATATCTTTTAACTAATGCTGATAGACTATGTCTTGCAAACCCTTGATCTAAGGCACGAGATAATTCAAGTGTATCTATAACTGTATTATTAAATTCACCAATACTATATTTTTTCATTGCCATAGATACAAATGAAATATCAAATTTAGCATTATGAGCAACCATTGGTAAATCTCCTACCCAAGACATAAATCTACGAGTAACATCTTCTTCGCTATCTGCATCTTTTAGCATATCATCTGTTATTCCAGTAAGTTCAGTAATCTTATTTGGTAATTTACAATTTGGATTAATAAACTCATCAAATCTATCTATAATAACTCCATCTTTAATCTTAACTGCACCAATTTCAATCATTACATCTCCATTACCTGCGTTAAAACCTGTTGTTTCTGTATCAAATACAACATAAGTAGTTCCAAGAAGAGGAATATCTTTTGGATTATAAACAATGTATACAGTATCATCTACTAAAGTTAACTCACATCCATATATTCCTTTAAACTTTTTAGATGGATCTTCTTGTTTTTTATTATATCCTTTTATTAAATTATAACATATGGGAAAAGCTTGACATCCATTATGATCAGTTATCGCTACGGCTTTATATCCCATATCAATACATCTACTAATAAGTTCACACGTATGAGCGCCTAAATCTAATTTAACTAGTCCATCCATTTGACTCATCATAGTATGGGCATGTAATTCTACTCTTTTTATAGGCGCATCATCTATAATAGTTTCTTTCTTTTTTTCATAGCTTTCTATGTCATTTATTCCATATTCATAATCATTACTTCTTGTATTAAATTTAACACTACCTTTAAATTTATACCATTTACCTACTTTAATTTCTTTAAGTAAATTATTAAACTCACTTTCATCTTTAGTAAATATATTTGCCATCATACTATCAGTATAGTCTGTTATTTTTAGTGTAATAATAAACCAACCGCTTTGAGTACTTTTAGAATCTATTCCAAATACTTCAGCAATTACCACAATATTATTTTCATTAGTGACTAAATTTTTTATTTCACTTACATTACCAATAACACTTTTACCTTTTATAACTTTACTAGTTTGTTTATTAGCAACTACTTGTGTAATATTTTCCATTTCTTCTTTAAACTTTTTTCTATCTTCTTCATTTATATGAGCACTAATGCTTATATCTTTAAATCCCATATCACTTAAAAACATCTCAATTTTTTCACTTAAAGAATTTATTTTATTAACCTCAGCACTATTTAATACTTCAATAGTTACACAATTATTTTCAAACTTTACTTTATCTCTATCAATACATTTAAGCATAGGACATTTATTTACTAAAATATCAAAATAATAATTAAAATAATCATTAAAATATCTACTACTTTCAGTTATATTAAATTTATACCTAACATCATCTGCTCCATTTAAAGTAATTCCTTTTTTACATAGTTCAATAAATGCTTCTAATGGTAATGTTTTATCTATATTAAAAATAATAGTCATCTTATTTAATTTTTTAAGCAAAAGAACTTCTTTAATAGAAGAATTTTCAAAATATATTTTATTTTCATCACTAAAATTTATTGCATTTAAAAATCTAACAAGTTTTTCATCTTTCACTACTTATCTCACCTTAGAAATATTATACAAATTAAAAAAAATTATATCAATAAATTTGACATAATTTTTATTTATTTACTTTTTCATTTTATCATATAACTTATACATATACTGAATACTATTTTCAAGAAAAAAGTAATGCATTATGTAAAATACAAGTAATATACCACTAATAAAAGCGATAATATCAAATAAACTATTATAAAATGATAACATTATAAATAAAATTGTAAATAAAGCAACAAATAACATCACTATTAAATGAACTAACCTTTCATGAGAAAAGAATTTTATTTTTATTAATAAGTCATCTATATCATTTTGAGTTGTTTTTCCTTTTAATTTACTTTCTATTTCATTTATATATTCCTTTATATATTTTTTCATATTACTTTTTATCTTTCATATGTGGGAATAATAATACATCTCTAATTGAATCTTGCTCTGTAAATAGCATACATAATCTATCTATTCCGTATCCAATACCACCAGCTGGAGGCATTCCATATTCTAGTGCTTCAATAAAGTCCATATCAATATCATTAGCCTCATCATTACCCAAATCTCTTTCTTTAAGTTGTTCTTCAAATCTATCTAATTGATCAAGTGGATCATTAAGTTCTGTATATGCATTTGCAAATTCTTTACCACCTATAAATAATTCAAATCTTTGTACAAATCTTGGATCATTTGGATCTTTCTTAGTAAGTGGACTTATCTCAATTGGATGACCATACAAGAAAGTTGGTTGTATTAAATGTTCTTCAACATATTTTTCAAAAAATGCATTAATAATATGACCAACAGAAAAATGTTCTTCTACTTCAATATTATGCTCATGAGCTAACTTTTTAGCATCATCTAAAGTCATTTGTTTACTAAAATCTACATTACAATATTGCTTAATTGCATCTACCATGCTTATTCTTGTCCACTTTCCATCAAGATTTATCTCATTACCACACCAGTTATATGTATACTTATTAAATACATTCTTAGCAATTGACTTATACATACTTTCTGTCATTTCCATCATGCCATCTAAATTAGAATATGCTAAATACGCTTCCATTAAAGTAAACTCAGGATTATGTTTAGTATCTACTCCTTCATTTCTAAATGTTCTTCCAATTTCATAGACAGCTTCCATACCGCCTACTAATAATCTTTTTAATGGAAGTTCTAATGCTATTCTTAAATAAAATGGCATATCAAGTGCATTATGATGAGTAACAAATGGTCTTGCACTCGCACCAGTTAATAATGGTTGAAGAACAGGAGTTTCTACTTCTACAAATCCACGACTATCCATAAATCTTTGTATTTCACGAATAATCTTTGGTCTTGTAAATGCTACATTACGCGCTTCATCATTCATAATTAAATCAACATATCGTCTTCTATATCTCTCTTCAACATCAGTAAGCCCATGAAACTTTTCAGGTAATGGTTTTAGTGCTTTTACTAAATGTGTATACTCTAAACACTTAATAGTTAATTCACCTGTTTTAGTTTTCATTACTTTTCCATATACTCCAACTATATCACCAATATCAGCACTCTTAAATAAGTTATAACTTTCTTCTCCAATATCATTAATTGATATATATATTTGGATTAATCCTGTTTTATCTTTAATACTAAAGAAAGATGCCTTTCCCATTTTACGAATAAACATAATTCTACCTGCGACAGTAGCAGTATCAGTCATATTATCAAACTCTTCATGATCAATATTAGCATATTTTTCTTTTAAATCAGCTGCAAAATCTTTTCTATCAAAAGCATTACCAAATGGATCTAATCCAAGTTCAACTAATTTTTCTAACTTACCTCTTCTTATTAATTCTTGTTCAGTAAATTGTCTTTCCATATCTTATCACTTCCTTTTTATTTCATTGTTTTAATATTAATATCCATATTCATATCTAAATATTCTATAAAATCTTTTAAATATTTATATCTTTCTAAATCTACATTTTTAATTATACTTGCAATTGATAAATATACATCATTATTAACGGGTGTAACATTATAGATGCAATAATCCTTTAATGTTGCCTTATAAATATTTGATTTTGATAATACATACATAATATATCTATAAGCACTTTCTTTCACTAAACTAGTATCATATTCTCCATTATCAAATAATGATTTATACTTTGTAATTATTTGCTTATACATACTTGAATTAAAACTTTTTATTCTTTGAATATATTCATCCATTCCACAATTAAATATTATAGTTTTAACAAATTCATTTAATGAATATATCATTTCAGTTTTGCTAAATGCTAATATTTCATTTTCATTCAGATTATCTATTGGGTACATATCTTTAGAATCTGAAAATCTATTCATCTCTACAAATAAATAAGCATTATTTTCATTAGTATTCATCAAAACCTCCACTAGTCTCTTATCTTAATATGTGTCTCTCTTAGTTGATGTTCAAAAACTTCATTTGGACATCCCATAAGAGCATCTGCTCCATTAGCTGCCATAGGAAATGCTACCATTTCTCTAATGTTCTCTTCATCCTTTAAAAGCATTAAAATTCTATCTATTCCAGGAGCCATCCCAGCATGAGGTGGTGCTCCAAATTGAAATGCTTGATATAATGATGGGAATTTACTCTCAACTACACTCTCGTCATATCCAGCAATTTCAAATGCTTTCTTTAGAATTATTGGGTTATAATTTCTCTCTCCACCACTAGCCATTTCAAGACCATTACATACAAAATCATATTGACATGCTAATATTTCATCTGGTTTTTTATTTAATAGCGCATCTAATCCACCATTTGGCATACTAAATGGATTATGTGTAAAATCAAATTTATTTTCTTCTTCATTCCACTCATAAAAGGGAAAATCTACAATAATACAAAATTCATACTTATTTCTATCAATCAAATTAAGTTCATTTCCAAGTTTAATTCTAATATTACCACAAGCTTTATCAAACTTTTCTCCTTTATTACCACAAACGATTATTACTACATTTCCTTTTTCAAGTCCAAGTAATTTAGTTAATTCATCTATTTCTTTTTCATTAAATAATTTAGCCATTGAACCACTAACTGTATCATCAATTTTTAAAAATCCTAAAGATGTTACTACTTCACCCTTATATTCTTCTTCAAGTTTCTTATACCATGAATTAGATTTATCTGAAGAAGATAATTTCATAACCTTAACTTCTTTATCTTTAAATACTACACTATCATTATTTTTAAGAATATTTGTAATATTTACTATTTCAAAATTAATTCTTAAATCTGGTTTATCACTACCATATTTTTCCATTGCTTCTTTAAATGGAATTCTTCTAAAAGGTACACTGGATACTTCTTTATTACCAAATTTTTTAAACACATCATAAAATACTTTTTGCCCAACTTCAAAAACATCTTCTTGAGTTGCAAATGACATCTCAAAATCTAATTGATAAAATTCTCCATATAATCTATCACTTCTTGGATCTTCATCTCTAAAACAAGGCGCTATTTGAAAATATTTATCAAAACCACTACACATTAATAGTTGCTTAAATATTTGTGGTGCTTGAGGAAGAGCATAAAATTTACCCTTATATTTTCTACTTGGTACGATAAAATCTCTTGCTCCTTCTGGACTTGATGCAGTTAATATTGGTGTTTGAATTTCAGTAAAATCCATTTCCTTCATAGTTTTTCTAATAAAATCAATTACATTTGTTCTAAATTTAATGCCATCATGAACTTCTTTATTTCTAAGATCTAAGTATCTATATTTAAGTCTTGTTTCTTCACTTGATGTTTTACTTGATTTTACTTCAAATGGTAATGTTTTAAACACATCGCCTAATACTTCTAATGATTTAATTTCAACCTCAATACTACCAGTTTTCATATTCTTATTAATCATATCTTCAGTTCTTTTTTTAACTATTCCATCAACAGTTACTGTACTCTCACGATTTAGCGAAGAATATGCATCTACATCATTAGAAATTAGTTGTACTACACCTTTATCATCTCTTAAAGTAATAAATACAACTCCTCCTAGATTACGAACATTTTCAACCCATCCTGCAAGTTTAACTTCTTTTCCTACATAATCTTCATTAACAAGTCCACAATATACACTTCTATATTTGTTTGCCATATTTAACTTCCTTTCTAACAAAAAAAGAATCTATCGTAAGAGCGTTTTTGTACGCTGTGCCATCTTACTTCATAGATTCTTTAGTATTCTATCTTTTAATCTTTAACGCAGAAATACGATTAAGTTCAAGGCTGTCACGATTTTTCTTTTTTCGCATATTTATTTATTACTAATTCACACCAACCATTAGCTCTCTTTAAAGGAAAATAAACACCTACTTATCCCATCAACACTTACGATGAAATTATATTATTTTATTAATGTTTTGTCAATCACTTATATAGTAAAATTAAAAAAATAATCTTTATCTAAACCATTTATTTCTCTTTTTAAGTAAAACTACTAACTCTTCTATATTTTCATTATCTTCAAGACTTAATAGTGTTTCAACATCATATATAGGAATATCATAACCATATTTATCCAATAATTCTTTATATCTTAAAACTTCATTTCTAATTGCTATAACATTATTTTTTATATTTTTCCAACCATTAAACACTTGATTAGTCGGCAATGTAATACCATTCATATATTCTAAAGATAATCTATCTTTTACATGAACTTCATCTTCTAAATCACTATATCTTTCCTCTTTAAGTCCAAGTTCTCTCATAAGTGACCAACAATTTGGATACTCACTTATTTTCTTATCTAATATTGTAGGCTTAATAACCTCAAATTTTCCTTTTGGAAATATAATACTTGCACATTCGATAGCATATTGATTATAACCATTATATTTATTGCTTTTAGTTATAAATCTTCTTTCATAATCTTCTAATGATATATAATCTCTTCCACAAAAATTCTCATTACCAAGAACTCCTCTTTCTCTTGCGGATAATAAATATTTTGACTTTAATATTTCTTCTAACAACAACAAACTACTTTTAGTATCATAACCAAATAAATGAGCAAATAAACAATGTAAATAAATTTGTTCATTCATATTTTATCCCCCTTTTTAATATTCTATGATTTTAATTTATTAATATAATTATTAACCTTTATATACCATGTTTTATCCTCTGCATAATATGGATTAATCTCTTCAGCTGTAGTAAGTCCTTTTTTATAATAAGAATTTAACTTATTAATGGCAAAATTAATGCCTTCATTTAATGTATTAAATTTCCTATAACTTCCTCCATTGCATCCTGGATTCCCTTTATTACCTGCTACATTATTACATACTCTTGTTAAATAACTACAATTCCAATAACAACCTGTTTCTTGAAGCATTACAGCTGTAAATAAATATGGATCTAATCCAACATTTAAACATTGCTCAGTAATATATATTCCTTTTCCATCAAGTACCCCTTTTAATTTTTTTTCTATTTTATTAGCAATTTCTTCTTTACTTTCTCCATTAAAATAATTTTTTTTGAGTTCATCTTGGTAAGCATCATATTCACTTTTAAAATAAGATAAGCTTATATCAATTTGATTATCTAAATAATCATGATTTATTTTTTCTCCAAATAACACAGAGAATAAACTCATAACTATTAATATTTTCATATTATTTTTGACACTCTCCTTGTAAGCCTGTATATTGTACCATAAAACATTAGAAAATGCAAATTAAATGGATAATAATACTTTTATAAGGCTATTTTATAAGGTTATTTCCAGTCATTTCTTTTGGTATTTCAAGTTCTAGTAAACTAAGTAAAGTTGGTGCTATATCACATAAAGCACCATCATTTAAAGAAATACCTTCTTTAGTAACTATAAATGGTACTTTAGAAGTTGTATGTGATGTTACTACCTGATGATTTTCATCCCACATAATATCACAATTACCGTGATCAGCAGTTATAATTAATATTCCATTTTTTAAGAGAACTTTATCATATAACCTTTTTAAGCATTTATCTAAACATTCAACTGCTTTAACTGCAGCATCATAATTTCCAGTATGTCCAACCATATCGCCATTAGCATAATTTAAAATAACTACATCATACATATCTTTATCAAGCTCACTAATTAATGTATTCGTAACTTCTATTGCGCTCATTTCAGGTTTTAAATCATAAGTTGCAACTTTAGGAGAAGGAATTAATATTTTATTCATTCCTTTATAGTCTTTTTCTTTACCACCATCAAAGAAAAATGTTACATGGGCATATTTTTCAGTCTCAGCAATTCTAAGTTGATTTTTATTATTTTTTTCTAAATATTCTCCAAGTATATTATCAAGACTAATATCATCAAAAGCATAAGGACATTTAACACTTTCTACTACACTCATCATAGTTAAACATTTTAAATTATTAAATACTTTTATATGCATTTCTTTTTCTAATGCCATATCCGTATACTCATTTGGATTAGTTAGACATGTAAATAATTCTCTTAGTCTATCTTTTCTAAAATTAAATGTAATAATACCATCATTATCATTTATAGGTTTATTGTATATAATTGATGGCACAACAAATTCATCTGTAATATCTTTTGAGTAAGACTCATTAATCAACTCTTTACTACTATTAAAACGAGGAGCATCTCCATATACAATCGCATCATATGCTAATTTTAATCTATCAAAATTATTATCTCTATCCATTGCATAATATCTTCCTGATATAGTAGCAATTTTACCATAATTTAACTCTTCTATTTGTTTTATATAACTAAGCGCACTTTTAGGAGAAACATCTCTTCCATCTAAAAATAAATGATAATATACATCAACACTATGTCTTTTACATAAATCTATTAATGCAATTAAATGATTAATATGAGAGTGAACTCCACCATCACTTAAAAGCCCCATTATATGTAATGAAGATGAATTTTCTTTTACATGATTAATAACATTTAATATTTCTTTATTTTGATAAAAACTTTCATTATTAATAGCTTGATTTATAAGTTCAAGAGGTTGATATACAACCCTACCAGCACCTATATTTGTATGCCCTACTTCACTATTACCCATTTGACCATCTGGAAGTCCTACATAACTACCAGATGCTTCTAATAATGAATGAGGATATTTATTCCATAAATAATCAAATGTTTCTTTTTTTGCATTCTTAAATGCATTACCATCACTTTCTTCTCTTATACCACAACCATCTAATATAGTTAATACAATTGGTTTTTTCATACTATTTCTCCTTTTCTTTATTACTTATCAATTTTACTTTAAAATTATCAATTACATTTATCTTTCTTTGATAAAACTTATTAATAATCTCTTTATTTATAATACTTTCACACTCGCACTCACTAATAACTATTTCTTTTAAAAATTCTATATAACCATTTAAATCTAAATAACATAGTTTCTTAATATTTGGAATAATATATTTTTCATAAAAATCTAAAATATTTATTTTAGTTTTATCTTTTAATATAAAATATCCACATTTAGGTAATCTAGTAAAAAAATAATTATACAAAAATTGTTCTGATAAAGATTTTTCTTCATCACTTAATTTTTCATTATTTCTTATGAAATCTAAATTGACTAATTTTATAAATTCAGAAACTTTGTATATAAATGCAGTATCTTTTATATAATACTTAATAGTCTTATTATTACGATTTATATAATTTAAATTAGAATCACATTTACATCTTTTAATATATATTTTATCAAGTAATGCTAAATTTATTTTTTTAACTCTTAAAAATTCTTGTTTCATTTCATCAAGTAAAGTTATAAATCTTTCATCTTTTGATAATAATTCTATTTCTTCTATAGATATTTCTTGCTCTTTCCTAAGTGGTATTAATCTTCTATAAATAATATCAAAATACATTCTTTTTATATTTATAGTTTTAATTTTATCATTACATTCTAATAACTCATTATAATAATTATTAACTAGCTCAGTTAAACTCTTTTTACTTCCATCCATATTATATTCTTTTTGTAAAATTGGGTATCTTTTTAGATAATATAAATTACCTTTTTGCCTATTTAATAAAGCATCTATAAAATAATTTACATAATCTTCTCTAGGTACTTCTTTCATCTTTGCAAAATATTTATCTTCTATTTCTATTGTTTCAAATAAATAAGATGCAATATGATCTAAATTATCTTTTTTTATTCCTGGTATATATCGAGATATCTTATTTTTTGAAAACAATTCTGAATCATTTTCACTTAAATATTTATCATGATTTTTTCTATACCTATCTCTAATATTAATTGAATTTATTAGTATATACTCCTTAGCATATTTAAGAGCCTTATCACTACTTTCACTACTATAAACTATCTGCATTTGTCTATAATGTCTTATCTCATGAAAAAGTATTCTAATTAATTCACTACATGCATAAACTCTTAAATTAATATCATTTGAATCTAATCTTGAAAAACATTCATTTGACTCATTTAATTTTACTTCATAAGAGCCGTCATTTACTATTTTATCTAAAAAAATATCATAGTTACTTTCATCTTTAAAATTACCTAACATAGTTACATCAGGATCATTAATAAAAATTAATTTAACACTATCTTGATTTTTTTTATATAAAGAAATATCAATTATAAAAAGGTCACTAATCAATTTTTTAAAGTATTCATAATCTTTAGTACCTTTACTTAACTGATTAGTTCTTACAAAATCAAGTATTTCTTTAACTTTTTGTTTTTCTAATTTTATTAACTCTTCTTTATTTGATTCCATAAAATTACCTTTCTACTTTTATTATATCACTTTTTTAAAATTACTTCATTTCTTGAGTTAATTTACCTTTATGATTTTCATACTCAAAAGTAGCAAAAGCACCATTTATTATAGACATTCTAGGTGCCAAATGTCCAAAATCTATATCATATATAACAGGTACATCCATATCATCAAATATTTTATGTAATGTATCTTCATATGTAAAATCACCATAATCTTCAATACTTCTAGATCTACCAATAATAAATCCTTTAGCATTTTTAAACCAACCTGATTCTTTCATTTGCCATAATTTTCTATAAAGCTCAGCTACTGATAATTCACAATTTTCTATGCACCACAAAATACCCTCATCAAATTGTTCTATGAAAGATGTAGTTTTATCATATTTAGTTCCAAGTAATATTGTGATTACATCTATACAACCACCTAATATTCTTCCACTAATTTTATCTTTATTTTTATTATATAAATGTTTATATTCTACTTTATGTGTTAAGTTATATCCAATATATGGATTTTCTTCTTTTGATGAATGACTAAACTGATACAAGTCATAACTTTTCTCAACAAATTTTTGACTTTTAATGCACTCAATACTATTCATAACAGATAAATGTATATCATTCATACCAAAATTTAATATGTTAGTTGTAGTTAAAGATGCTATATTATAATTTGTTGTTAAATAATAATTTAATAAACTAGAATCAGAGTATCCGCTAATCCACTTAGGTGAATTATTTTTAATTACATTTTCATCTATAAAAGGTATCATTTCCATTAAAAATTCTCCACCTCTTACTTGTGCAATTAAAGAAATATCTTTATTTTCCCAAAGACTCATGAATTCTTCTGCTCTTTTAAAACCACTAGAACTAACAAGTTTTTCTTGAGTTCTTACATTATTTGTCTCAATCACTCTATAAGATAATTTATTTAAATTTTTATATGCATTTTCAAGCCTTAAAAGATCATGCTCTTCACTAACACCTGAAGAAGTCGCAGTTATTCCAATAAGATCATTTTCTTTTATTAATTTAGGATATATAATTTTACTCATAATAACACCTCTTTTCTATATAAAGAATTATATCATATATAAAATATAATTTACAAAAGAATACTTAAACTAATTATTTATACTAAAAAAGATTGGATATTTCCAATCTTATATATTATTTAACAACAAATGTAAGTCCTGATGGTTTACCTGAACTTAAATTAAATTTATCTGCAATTTTTTGTGTTCCTGCATATCCTGTTGTGGCTTTTGAACCTTCAAACATATAACTCATATTAGTTACACTACTTGTATCAAAACTACTTAAGTCTAATACTGTAGCTTCTGAATCAGAAAACATACTACTCATAAGAGTTACATGGCTTGTATTAAAACTACTTAAGTCTAAAGATTTGGCTTTTGAACCCCCAAACATATACATCATGTTAG